>NZ_JBFNXQ010000102.1:0-17685 GCF_041018925.1 Geodermatophilus maliterrae | reverse complement strand
GGCCGGCTGGGCGGAGGACTGCTTCTCGAACGACGGGGCGCCCGGGCCCAGGGCCCCGGCCGCGCCGGTGCCGCCCTCGATCGCCTGGCCGCCGGCCTCCTGGCCGCCCATCGCGGCACGGATCTGCTCCAGCCGCGAGGCCCCGGCGACGTCGAGGGTGGCCTTCTGCACCTCGAGCATGCGGCCCTCGACGGAGGTCTGGGCGAGTTCCGCCTGGCCCAGCGCGTTGGCGTAGCGGGCCTCGATCTTGTCGCGGACCTCGGCCAGGCTCGGCGTGTTGCCCGGTGCGGACAGCTCGTTGACCTGGCGCATCGAGGCGGCCACGTGCTCCTGCATCTTGGCCTGCTCGAGCTGGCTCATCAGCTTGGTGCGCTCGGCCAGCGTCGTCTGCAGCCGCATGCGGCTCTGCTCGACCGCCCCGCGGGCCTGCTCGGCGGCCTGCAACGCCTCGTCGTGGCTGCGCTTGAGGTCCTCCATCGCCTGCTCGGCGGCCACCAGCTGCGTGGCGAAGGCCTGCGCGGCCTGCTCGTACTCGGCGGCCTTGGCCGCGTCGCCCCGGCCGCGCGTCTGGTCGGCCAGCACCAGCGCCTGGCGCGCGGAGGCCTGCAGCTTCTCGACCTCCCCGAGCTGCCGGTTGAGCCGCATCTCCAGCTGCCGCTGGTTGCCCAGCACCGCGGCGGCCTGGTTGGCCAGCGACTGGTGCCGCTGCTGCTCGGCCTCGATCGCCTGGGCGATCTGGATCTTCGGGTCGGCCCGCTGGTCGATCTGCGCGTTGGCCGACGCGGTCATGTACCGCCAGAGCTTGACGAACGGGTTGGGCATGGCTCCTCCTGCTCCGGCGCGGTCCGGCGCCGCTCGTGGCTCCTGCGGACCGCCGTGGTCGACGACGGTCCTCCCCCGCCATCGTCCCAGGAGGACCGGTACCCCGGCCAACAGGGAGGTTCCCCTTCCTCCCTCCGGGGATCCCCGGGTGCCGACGGGCGCGGGGCCCTAGGGTCGAGCGATGGACAGCGACGTCCCCGCCCTCACGGTCCTCGGCGAGTTCGTCGTCGACCTGTTGCCGGACCCGTCCGCCGGCGCCGGACCGGAGGGCACGACCCCCCACTACGTCGCCCGGCCCGGCGGGAACGCGCTCAACGTCGCCGTCGCGGCCGGCCGGCTCGGCACCCCGGTCGCGCTGCTGGCGCGGCTGGGCACCGGGCCGCTGGCCGCGCCGCTGCGCCGGCACGCCGAGCTGTCCGGGGTCGACCTGGCCGGGATCGTCGACGCCGTCGAGCCGGTCAGCCTCGCCGTCGTCGGCCTGGACGACTCGGGCTCCCCCGACTACGGCTTCCACGTGCAGGGCGCGGCCGACTGGCAGTGGACCGACGACGAGCTGGCCGCGGCGCTGCCCGGGGCGACCGCCGTCCTGCACGTCGGCTCCATCTCCTCCTGGACACCGCCGGGGTGCGACGCGATCGCCCGCCTGGCCGAGCGGGTCGCCGGCCGGGCGCTGGTCAGCGTCGACCCCAACCTGCGGCCGATGCTCGCCGGCGGCCCGGTCGGCGCCTCCCTCGGCAACGACCCGGACGCCGTCCGCACCCGCCTGGACCGGCTGGTCGCCGTGGCCGACGTCGTGAAGGTCAGCTCCGAGGACCTCGAGTGGCTGGAGCCGGACGCCGGTGCCGACCTCGACGGCGCCGCGCAGCGGTGGGGCGGACGTGGTCCGGCGCTGGTCCTGCTCACCGACGGCGGCGCCCCGCTGCGGGTGGCACGGCCGGGACGCCCGCTGCTGCACCGCGCGCCGCCGCGGGTCACCGTGGTCGACACCGTCGGCGCCGGTGACTCGCTGGCCGCCGGGCTGTTCGCCGGCCTGCTGGCCGCCGGGGTGACCTCCCGCGCCGCGCTGGAGGCCCTGACCGACGACGACCTGGTCCGCCTGGTCGACGACGCCGCGCTGGTGGCCGCGCTCAACTGCACCCGCGTGGGCGCCGACCCGCCCACCGCCGAGGAGCTGGCCGCCGCCCGGGCCGAGCGGGACGCCGGCCTGGACCGCTAGCCGGTCGCCAGCCAGGCCGCGGTGTCGGGCGGGAGCTCGGCACCGACCTGCTCGCTGGTCAGCAGCGGCCGTCCCAGCCCGGACAGCGGCACCGGCCGGCCCGACAGGTTGACGACGCACCGGAACGCCGGGCCGCGGTCGAAGGCCAGGACGTCCTCACCGAGATCGCGCCAGGCGAGCCGGGCGTCGGTGTCCCCGAGCAGGTCGCGGCGCAGCCGCAGGGCGGCCCGGTAGAGCGACAGCGTGGACGACGGGTCCTCGCGCTGGGCGGCCACGGTGAGGTCCCGCCACTCCGCCGGCTGCGGCAGCCAGGGGACGACGCCGTCCGCGCTGAACCCGAACGGCGGACGGTCCCCCGACCACGGCAGCGGCACGCGGCAGCCGTCGCGACCGCGGGCCGTGTGTCCGGACCGCTCCCAGGTGGGGTCCTGCAGTGCCTCCTCCGGCAGGTCCTCGACCTCCGGCAGCCCGAGCTCCTCGCCCTGGTACAGGTACGCCCCGCCCGGCAGCGCCAGCGTGAGCAGCGCCGCGGCACGGGCGCGGCGCAGACCGAGCACGAGGTCCGCGGGCTGGGCGGGATCGAAGCCCATGACCGAGGCGCTGCTGCGCGCCCGGCCGAACCGGGTCACGTGCCGCGTCTCGTCGTGACTGGAGAGCACCCACGTCGCCGGGGCACCGACCGGGGCCAGTGCGGCCAGCGTGCCGTCGACCACCGCGCGCAGCGCCCGGGCGTCCCACGGGGCCTTGAGGTAGTCGAAGTTGAACGTCGTGTGCAGCTCGTCCGGGCGCACGTACCGGCTGAGCCGCTCGGGTCCGTTGACGACGGCCTCGGAGACGAACAGCCGGTCCCTGTCGTACTCGTCGCCGATCCGCCGCCACCGGCGGAAGACCTCGTGCACCTCGTCGACGTCCCAGTGCGGGTTGCCGACCCAGTTGCTGCTGTCGAACGAGGCGTCCGGTGCGTGACCGGCGTCGGGCAGGCCGGGCACCTTCCCCATGGCGGGCGCCGCGTCGACGCGGATGCCGTCGACGCCCCGGTCGAGCCAGAAGCGCACGATCCCGTCGAACTCCTCCCGGACGCCGGGGTGTCCCCAGTCCAGGTCGGGCTGCTCGGGGGCGAACAGGTGCAGGTACCACTGCCCCGGCCCGCTGCCGGGCTCGTCGACCCGAGTCCACGCCGGGCCGCCGAAGGCGCTGATCCAGTCGTTGGGCGGCTCGGCTCCGCCGGCCCGGCCGTCCCGGAAGAAGTACCTCGCCCGCTCCGGTGACCCCGGACCCGCGGCGAGGGCAGCCCGGAACCACGGGTGTTCCACCGAGGTGTGGTTCGCCACCAGGTCGGTGACGACGCGGAGCCCCAGAGCGTGGGCGTCGGCGAACAGCGCGTCGACGTCCGCGAGAGTCCCGAAGCGCGGGTCGACGTCGCGGTACTCGGCGACGTCGTAGCCGCCGTCGGCCATCGGGGACGGGTACCAGGGGGTGATCCAGAGCGCGTCCACACCCAGGTCGGCGAGGTGTCCCAGCCGGCTGCGGAGACCCTCGACGTCACCGAGTCCGTCGCCGTTGCCGTCGGCGAAGCTGCGCAGGTAGACCTCGTAGACCACCGCCGCCCGCCACCACGGACGGCGGTGGTCACCCGTCCACACGCGTCGGCCCCCCTCCAGGGCGTCCCCGAGCCCGGATCACCCCCTGCAGGGTCCCGCCGCGAGCCTGCGACCGGTGGGGGCAGGGCGGCCCCCTGCAGGGGGTCCTTCTGCTAGGCGGCGCCAGCCCGGTGCGCTCCGGAACCGACGCTGCCACCGCCACCGTCGCCGGTGCCACCCCGGCCCTGCGCGTCCTGCACCTGCTCGACCCGGTCCTCGGCGGCCATCTGCGTGAGGCGGGCACCGGCCTCGGCATCGCGGGTGAGGTTCTCCCCCGTCTGCGGGTCGAAGACGTGGACCTTCCGGCTGTCCAGCCAGAACTCCGCCTCCCGGCCCTCCCGGATCCGGCTGGTCGAGTCGATGGACACGATCGCCTGGGTGCGCAGCTCCTCGGAGTCGAGCTCGCGGGAGAGGTCGCGCAACTGGGCGGTGATCGCCTCGGGCGCCTCGTAGGGGATGTAGGCGTACTGCGAGTCGCCCAGCCACTCGGTGACGTCGACGCGCGCCCGGAAGATCGAGCCGAGCGGGAGCTTCGCCTCGTCGACCAGGGAGGCGTCCTCGAAGTACTCCGGCCGGATGCCCACCAGCAGCAGGTCCCGCCCCCGGACGGCCGCCGCCCGCTGCTCGTCGAGCGTGATCGACCCGAAAGGTGTGGAGAGGGCGTGGCCCTCCAACGTCGCGGGCAGGAAGTTCATCGGCGGGGAGCCGATGAACCCGGCGACGAAGAGGTTGACCGGCTGCTCGTAGAGCTCCCGCGGCGAGGCCACCTGCTGGATCTTGCCCTTGCGCAGGACGCAGACCCGGTCGCCGAGGGTCATGGCCTCGGTCTGGTCGTGGGTGACGTAGACCGTGGTGATGCCCAGCCGGCGCTGCAGGCGCGAGATCTCGGTGCGCATCTGCCCACGCAGCTTGGCGTCGAGGTTGGACAGCGGCTCGTCGAAGAGGAACGCCTCGGCCTGGCGCACGATCGCCCGGCCCATGGCGACCCGCTGGCGCTGCCCACCGGAGAGGTTGGCCGGCTTGCGCTCGAGGTGCTCCTTGAGCTCGAGGACGTCCGACGCCTCGGTCACCCGGCGGCGGACCTCGTCGTCGGGCGTCTTGGACAGCCGCAGCGGGAACGCGATGTTCTCGTACACCGTCATGTGCGGGTAGAGCGCGTAGTTCTGGAACACCATCGACAGGTTGCGCTCGCGCGGGGCGAGGTCGTTGACCCGCTTGCCGCCGATGATCATGTCGCCGCTGGTGATGTCCTCCAGCCCGACGATCATCCGCAGCAGGGTGGACTTCCCGCAGCCGGACGGGCCCACCAGGATCATGAACTCGCCGTCAGCGATGTCGAGGCTGACGTCGTTCACGGCCGGGAAGCCGTCGCCGTACTGCTTGACGATGTTCCTCATCTCGATGGAAGCCATCAGTTCTCGTCCCCTCAGTGGGTCGGTGGAGTGCGCAGCATCGTCGGATCAGCCCTTGACCGCGCCGTTGGTGAGACCGGCGACGATCCGCCGCTGGAACAGCAGGACCAGGACGACGACCGGGATCGTGACGATCACCGCGGCGGCGGCGATCGACCCGGTCGGGTCCTCGAACTGGGAGGCGCCCGAGAAGAGACCCAGGGCCGCCGGAACGGGACGAGCGGCGCTCGTCGACGTCAGCGAGATGCCGTAGGCGAAGTCGTTCCAGGCGATGAAG
This sequence comes from Geodermatophilus maliterrae, assembly GCF_041018925.1. NCBI lineage: Bacteria > Bacillati > Actinomycetota > Actinomycetes > Geodermatophilales > Geodermatophilaceae > Geodermatophilus > Geodermatophilus maliterrae. The sequence continues at coordinate 12,318 of NZ_JBFNXQ010000102.1, read as the reverse complement.
AAGGCGATGATCGCCGTGGTGAAGACGCCGGGCGCGGCCAGCGGCACGATCACCTTGCGGAACGCCTGCCAGGTCGTGGCACCGTCGACCTGGGCCGCCTGCTCCATCTCCCAGGGGATCTCCCGGAAGAACGCCGACATCGTCCAGATCGAGATGGGCAGCGTCAGGGACAGGTACGGGATGATCAGCCCGGGCCAGGTGTCGTAGAGCCCGATCTGGCGCCAGAGGTTGAACAGCGGCGTGACGATCGAGATGACCGGGAAGATCGCCACCCCCAGTGCCGCGGAGAGGATCAGCTTCTTGCCCGGGAAGTCCAACCGGGCGATCGCGTAGGCCGCGAACATCGACAGGATGCAGGAGATCGCCGTCGCGATCAGGCAGATGCCGAACGAGTTCCGCAGCGCCGGCAGGAACAGGTCACTGGCCGCACCGGTGAGGATCGTCGTGTAGTTCTCGAACGACGGGTCGGACGGCAGGAACGACTTGTTGGCGATGTCCGAAGGCGCCTTGAACGACAGGGAGATGATCCACGCGATCGGGAAGAGCGCGTAGATGATGATCAAGATCCCGCCGACGATCCACCAGGTCTTCTGTCGCGAGGACATCAGCCTATTCCCCTCTCGCCTGCGCCAGGTCGATCTTGAAGCCCTTGATGAAGCCGAACGCGATCAACACCACGCAGATGAACAGCAGCACCGACACCGCCGAGCCCAGGCCGATCTCCACCCGGGCGATCGTCTGCCGGTAGGCCAGGAACGACACCGACTCGGTGCCGTTGGCCCCGGCGGTCATCACGAAGATGCTGTCGAAGACCCGGAACGCGTCGAGGCTCCGGAACAGCAGGGCGACCATGATGGCCGCCTTCATGTTGGGGATGGTCACCTTCCACATCCGCTGCCACCAGGTGGCGCCGTCGACCTGCGCCGCCTCCTGGAGGACGTCGGGCACCTGGGCGAGTCCGGCGAGCAGCAGCAGCGAGATGAACGGGGTGGTCTTCCAGATCTCCGCCAGGCAGATCACCAGCAGCGACGTCCCCTGGCTGCCGAACCAGTCGGTGTCCGCGGCGACGCCCGGGAGCCACGCGAACCAGCTGTTCACGAAACCGGTGTCGACGTCGAAGGCGAACTGCCAGGCGAACGCCGACACCACCGTGATGACCGCGTAGGGGATGAGGATCGCCGCGCGGACGACGGGGCGGATGGCCTGCAACGCCTTGGCCATCACCAGCGCCAGCGCGAACCCGAGGACGAGCTCGACGGCGACGGTCACGACGGTGATCAGCACGGTGACCCAGAGGGACTGCCACCAGAGCCCGTCGCTGAGGATCACCACGTAGTTGCTCAGCCCGTTGAAGGCCCGGTTCTCCGGGTCGGTCAACCGGTAGTTGAACAGCGAGTACCAGACCGCCTGGAGGATCGGGTAGGCGGTGACCAGCATCATGACCGCGAAGGCCGGGCCGGCCAGCATCCAGCCGAGCTTGCGCTCAGCCCGTGCGCGGTCGCTGATGCCGCCCCGTGGCGCCGAGACCGGTTGGGTCTTCTCTGTAGGTGGCAGCGTCGTCGTGCTCACAGCAGCTCGTCTCCCGCCAGGATGGCACTGATCAGGGCCTGGGCCCGCTCACCGGTCTGCGGCCCGACCGAGGACGGTGGGTGGTACTCCCGCTGGATGGCTCCGGTGACCTCGCTGTAGTAGGCCGTCAGGGGACGGGCCGCTGCCGCCTCCAGGGACTCCCGGATGGTGTCGGCCATCGGGTAGGCCTCCTGCACCGCTGGGTCGTCGTAGACCGCGGCCGACGACGCCGGGTTGCCGTTGGTGATCATGTAGTAGGCCTGGTTCTCGTCATTCGTGATGCACTCGGTCGCCTCGTAAGCGAGATCGGGATTCGGGCTGAAGGCCGAGACGCCGAGGTTGATCCCACCGAGCGGTGGCGCACTGGGGGTGCCCTCGTCGACGGCCGGATAGAGCGCCCAGCCGTAGTCCTGGGGAACGGACGGGTCCAGAGTCCCGGCCTCGACCGCCGCGACGGCCCGTGCGTAGACGAACGGCCAGTTCACCATGAAGCCGGCATCCTGGCTCTCGAACTGGGTCGCGTTGGCGTCCTCGTTCGCCGTCGAGAAGGCCGGCCCGGTGACGCCGGAGTCGGCAACCGCCCGCATGACCTCGGCCGCTCGCTCACCGGCCGGCGTGGCCAGACCGAGCACGATCTGCTCGGGGTCGTCGGAGTTCTCCTCGATGATGTGGCCACCGGCGGACTCGATGAGGGCGTTGAGCCAGACCGTCAGCGACTCGGAGCGGATGCCCTGCGCGCTGATCGTCGTCCCGGTGTCCTGCGCCGCCGTGATCAACTGGTCCCAGGTGACCGGCTGGGTCATGTCGAGCCCGGCCTCCTGCGCCACCGACTTGCGGTACCACAGCAGCTGGGTGTTGGCCCAGAAGGGGATCGCGACCAGCTCGTCCTCCCAGAACGCCGACTCGAGGGCACCCTCCAGCACGCCCTCGCTCACGCGGTCACCCAGGTCTTCGGGAACGGGTGCGAGGAAGTTCGCCTGCGCGAACTCCGGGGGGAACGGGACGTCGAGGCTCATGATGTCGATGGACGCGTCCTCGGCCGCCAAGCGCCGGACCAGCTGCTCGCGCTGACCGGGCGAGTTCCGGGGGAGCTGCGAGACCTCGATCGTGTAGGCCCCGTCGGCCTCCTCGGTACAGCGGGCTGCGATCTCCGCCTGGCCCCCCGAGTCGGGGTTGATGTACCAGTTGAGGATCGGGGTGGCGGAGGCCTCCCCTCCGCCACCACAGGCGGCCAGCGTGGACGCCAGGACGAACGCGGTCGCCGCGCTCCCCAGCACGCGGCCCTGGCGTCTGCGTGGACTGCGACCAAGCCGGAGACCTGCGGCCCCAGGACTCCGGCCTTCTGCGATGGACACTAATCGCCTCCGTTTCGGCGAGCTCCGACGATCACCGCGCTCCCGTACCGTGGCGCAGGCCACAGTTCGCCGCAACCCGGTCGTGTCCCCGGCGTGACCGGCCGTCCGGCGCGCCGATCCGGTCAGGGCCGGGTGGCGATCACCGAGGGGGTGGTGAGCTCCTCCGGGGTGGCCGCGAGGACGTTGTTGACGTAGGACCGGGTGGCCTCGGTGGTGCCGACGTCGCGCCCGGCCCTCTCCGAGAGGAACCACCGGTGCTCGAGCACCTCGTGGAAGACCTCGGCCGGTGCCAGCCGCCCGGCGAGCTCTGGGGGGATGGCGTCGACGACGGGCTGGTACACCTCGGACAGCCAGCGGGAACCGGCCACCGCCTCGGACACCGGTGCGCCGCTCTTCTGCTCGAGGTAGGCGCGGTAGGTGCGCAGGTCGTTGAGCAGCCGCCGCGCCTGGTTCTCCTGCACCTCGAGGCCGGTGAGCCGGAACAGCTCCCGCCGGTGCTGTCCCGGCGCGGAGACCCGGGTCTCGACCCGCAGGCGCGCGCCCTCGTCGGAGGTCACCAGCTCGACCTCGCCGACGTCGAACCCGAGGTCGTTGAGCCGCCGCAGCCGCTCGGCCACGCGGTAGCGCTGCTCCTCGGCGCGGAAGGCCTCCTCGCGGTTGACCTCCTCCCACAGGGACTCGTAGCGCAGGGGCAGGCTGTCGGCCACCTCGATCGGGTCGACGCCGGCCGGCAGCAGCTCCCCGAACTGCAGATCCAGCAGCTCCGCGCCCACCCGCTCCCGCGCCAGGTCGACGTCGTAGCCGCGCTGTCCCCGGCTCAGCCGGGGGTGCCGCTCGGCGGTCTCGGCGTCGACGAGGTGGGCCGCCAGCGCACCGGCGTCGAGCCGGAAGAGGGTGTTCGACAGCGAGCAGTCACCCCAGAACACGCCGGCGAGGTGCAGTCGCACGAGCAGCACGACCAGGGTGTCCATGAGCTGATCCACCGACTGCCGGGCGCTGGGCCGGGAGAACAGGTAGCGGTAGGACATCGAGTACTCGAGGTAGCGGGTGACGAGGATGGCGTCCTGCCCGCGCGGCCGGTCCACGCAGATGCCCAGCACGGAGACCGCCGGCAGGCCCTCCGCCTCGAACTCGCCGAGCAGCGCGTACTCGTGCCGGGCCAGCGGCTCGGCGATCTCCTTGAGCGCGAAGACCGCGCCCTGCTCGGCGACGAAGCGGACGACGTGCCGCGAGATGCCGCGCTGCGGCACCTCCAGCAGGAGTTCGGGGTCCCACTCCTCGAGCGGCTGGTCCCAGGGCAGGGCGAGCAACCTCGCGCCGTCCGTCCCCGGGGGACGGAACAGGTACCGCACGGCGACCTCCGTTGCTGGGCGGTCGGCAGCGGGCCACACGCGATGGGGCTGCCGGCCTCACCATGCCACGGTCACCACGCCGCCGCGCGCCTCCGGCGACCCCCGCTGCGCCCCGGGCGCGTCGCCCCGGCCCCTCCTCAGCGCCCCGGGTGGCGGCCCCGCCAGGGGCCCCTCCAGGCGTGGGCCGTTCGACCCCCGGGAACTACCTCAGGCGGCCAGCGAGACAGCGCTCTCCGCACGGTGCGCGGCGCGGGTGGTGGCACCGACCAGCGCGAGCGCGGGCTCGGGCGCCGGGGTACCGGGATCGGCCGGGGCGGCGACCGGCTCGGCCGGTGCGTCCCCTCCGGGGCCGCCGACGGCGGCGCCGGCCGCGGCCGGGGCGAGCGGACGGACCCGGCCGTCGGGCCCGCGCAGCCCGGTGCTGATCTCGGCGAGCAGGTCGGCGAGCTCGACGTCGAGGGCGTCGCAGATGGAGGCGAGCAGCTCCGAGGAGGCCTCCTTCTGGCCCCGCTCGACCTCGGAGAGGTAGCCCAGGCTCACCCGGGCGGCACCGGAGACGTCGCGCAGCGTCCGCCGCTGGCGCAGCCGGTGACCACGCAGGGTCTGCCCGAGCTGGGTGCGCAGCAGCGTCATGGCCGTCTCCTGTCTGGCGGGGGAAGAGCGGCGGCACCCGCCGGTGCCGTGCGCCCACGGTACTTGGCCGGTCTGTCAGGCACCGGCCCGGCGCGGCAGCGTCCGCTCATGGCGTAACGCCGCCACCCACCAGGACGTTCCCCGGCAGGACGCCGGACCCGCGCGGGGCCCGCCCCGCCCGGGAGGCGCCTCGCCCGGAGCCGTGACGGAGGCGTGACGGCCGCGTGACGCTCCAGCTGCGAGCGTGCCGGCGCGCCTGCGACGAGGGCTACCGGTCGGACCCGGGCCCGGGCGCGTGCGAGTCCCATCCGGCACCGAGGAGCTGATCAGCGTGACCGCAAGCGAGCCGAACGCCGCCCCCACCGGCACCATGTCGTCGTCGGCACCGCCCGACGGGACCGAGTCGCTCGACGTGGGCGCCCCGTCCGGGGGCGACCCGAGCGCGCCGTCGATCACCACCACCGGGCAGGCGGTGGCCGACACGATGGAGCAGGTCGAGTCCTATCTGGCCGCGCAGGCCCCGGCGGCCGCGGAGGCCGCTCCTGCACCGGCGGCCGCCCCGCTGGCGCCCGCTCCCCTCCCACCCCTGCCGTTCCGGCTGGCGAGCGGGCGCTACCGCTCCCCCGCCATCGGGTACCAGATGGAGTTGCGGGTCGACGTCGACGGCCGCCGTCCCCTGATGAGGGTCAGTGGCGACTACTGGTCCGTCTCCGGCGGGACGACCACGTACTTCGGCTCCTGGACCGTGGACGCGGCGACCGTGACGCGGACCGCCACCGAGGTGATCGCGGTCGGGACGGCGCGCACCACCTGGCCGACCACGTACACCGTCGCCCGGGTGACCATCCCGCGGCGGAGGGTCTTCCAGCCCGCAGCGCCGGCCACCGTCCGGTGGTCGACTCCGACCGGTGCCGTCGGCGCGACCTACGTGTGCGCGCACGAGAGCGGGAGCCTGCGGGTCGTGGAGCTCGAGCAGGACGTGGAGGCCGGGGTCACCGCCTTCCCGAAGTACGACACCGGCTCGCTGCCCAGCGGCGGGCCCGCGCGGACGCTGACCGTGTCCGCCGCCTACGGCGAGGCGGGGATCCAGGTGCTCGACACCGGGGGCGGCAACACGCTGAACACCTCCGGCACGCACGTGTGGAACAACGCCAGCCTGCACGGCGCGATGACGGCCCACTTCTCGCGCTTCGCCGAGCGCCCGCAGTTCAAGGTCTGGCTGCTGCACGCCGCGCGCCATGAACTGGGCACCGGGCTGCGCGGCATCATGTTCGACCAACAGGGCCTGCAGCGGCAGGGCTGCGCCAGCTTCTACCAGGTCATCCAGGCCGCCACCCCCGCCAACCTGCGCGAGCAGCTGTACGTCAACGTGCACGAGCTGGGGCACTGCTTCAACCTGTTCCACTCGTTCCACAAGGAGTTCATGACGCCGCCGCTGCCCAACCGGCCGGGCGCACTGTCCTGGATGAACTACCCGCAGCGCTACAACCCCGGCGGCGGCGCCCCGAGCGGGGCGGCGGCCTTCTGGGGGGCCTTCCCGTTCCAGTTCGACGACCTGGAGCTGGCCCACCTGCGGCACGGGTTCCGCAACAACGTGATCATGGGCGGGACCCCGTTCGGCACCGGCGCGGCCATGGAGGTGCCGGCCGACCCGGTCCAGGACACCAGCGGCCTGCGGCTGTCGGTACGGACGACGCCGACCCGTCCGGTGCTCGGCACGCCGATCGTGCTGGAGATCGCGCTCACCGCCGAGCGCGGGCAGCTCGTGCACCCCGCCGAGCAGCTGCACCCCAAGTACGGACAGGTGCGCGTGACGATCAGCCGCCCGCGCGGCGACGTCGTCGTCCACCGGCCGCCGGTGCTGCACTGCATGGACGCCGGGCTGATCCGGGCCGAGGCCGGTCAGGTCCTGCCGGCCAGCGCCTACATCGGCTACGACGCCACGGTCGGTCAGGTCTTCGACGACCCGGGCACCTACCGGATCAGGGCGACCTACACCGCGCCCGACGGCTCCGAGGTCGTCTCCGGCACGGCGATGGTGCGGGTCTGGGCCGCGAGGGACGAGGAGGACGCCGTCGTGGCCGACCTGATGCTCGGTGACGAGGTCGGGATGGCGCTGACCCTGCTGGGCAGCGACGCTCCCGCGCTCGCCGATGGGATGACGGCGTTGCAGGAGGTCGCCGAGGAGCACGGCGACCACGCGATGGCCGTCTATGCCCGGCTGGCGCTCGGCATCAACTTCGCACGCCCGTACACCCCGGTGGCGCCCGACGGCACGGTGGGCACGGACCGACCGCGCGACCTCGACCGGGCCGGCGCGCTGCTCCGGCCTGCCCTCGACGCCTCCCGCGGCGACGGCGGGATGGACGACCTCACCGCCCTGCAGGTCATGGGCTACCTCGCCCGCAGCCACGCCGCCGAGGGTGACACCCGGGGCGCCCGGCAACTGCGCGAGGACGCCGGCCGGCTGGCGTCGGAGAAGGACGTGCCGACCGCGGCACTGGACCTGCTCCGGCAGGAGGACGAGGAGTCCTGATCGTCCCCCCGCAGGGCAGGCTGGACCCGTGACCGATCCAACGGCGCCGTCCCTGGAGCTGGGCACCGGCTTCCGCGACGACGAGGTGACCGTCCTGCTCGACGGCCGGGAGGTGTGGCACGGCCGGGGGGTCAGCACCGACTACTCGGTGGGGCTCGCGGCCGTCGTCCCCCTCCCGGCCGGCGGGGAGACCGTCGAGGTGCACGTCGGCGGCCGGGCCGCCGGTGCGGCCCGGCTGGCGGACGCCGCGGCGGTGGAGAGCGGCCGGCTGCGGGTCGACCTCGATCCGGCCGGCGCGATGGCCATCGCGCCGGCCCCGGAGGGACCGGTGTTCTGACGCCGGGGTGACCGCGCGGGGGCGCGGTCGCCCGCGGTGGTGTCGGCAGCGGCCCGGCGGGGAGGTCCTTGCCTTCAGGCGGCGGTGTCGGTGCGCGAGCCGGCCGGCCCGGCGGCGCGCCGGGCGGCGGCCGCGCGCATGGCCCGGGCGCTGGTCCGGCGCAGCGTCAGCGCGCGGTAGACGTAGTCCAGGCCGGTGGCCACGGTCAGCACCAGCGCGGCGGCCATGACCCACCAGCGGGCGCTGGCCAGCAGCCCGGACAGCGGCAGGATGTACAGCCCGATCGCCAGCGCCTGGACGACGGTCTTGGCCTTGCCGCCGCGGCTGGCGGCGATCACGCCGTGCCGGATCACCCAGAACCGCAGCAGGGTGACCCCGACCTCGCGGACGAGGATCGCCAGCGTGACCCACCAGGGCAGCAGCCCGAGGACCGACAGCCCGATGAGCGCGGTGCCGGTGAGCGCCTTGTCGGCGATCGGGTCGGCCAGCTTGCCGAACTCGGTCACCTGACCGGTGCGCCGCGCGATGAGCCCGTCGTAGCGGTCGGTGATGATCGCCAGCCCGAAGAACACCGTGGCCCACACCCGCCGGCCGTCGTCCATCCCGCCCTCGGAGACCAGCAGGGCGGCGAACACGGGCACGACCGCCAGCCGGAGCACGGTCAGCGCGTTGGGCAGGTTCACCAGCCGCGCCGACTGCGGGGGCGTGGCGGCGGGGTCGGGGGCCACGTCGCTCACCTGGCGTTCACCGGGCGACCGGCCCGGGGAGGGCGGGCTCGAGCGCGGCGGCGACGAGGTCGACGCCCTCGCTCGTGACGACCTCGGCCGGCAGCAGCTGCCCGGGCCGTGCGTCCGCGGGCACCCCGGTGACCGTCGTCGTGCCGTCGGCGTCGGGGTCCTGGTGGGCGGCGTGGCCGGCCCACACGCCGGGCCCGCCATCGACACCGCCCCCGTCGGCGGCGAGGTCCTCGGTGAGCAGCACCTCGAGCCGCGAGCCGACGCGCTCCTCCGCGCGCTGGGCGGTCAGCTCCTCGACCAGGTCGGTGATCCGGCGGACCCGCGCGTCGATCTCGGGCTGGTCGAGCTTCCCGGGCAGGCCGATCGCCTCGGTGCCCTCCTCGTCGGAGTAGCCGAACACCCCGACGGCGTCGAGCCGGCCCTCGGTGAGGAAGCGCTCGAGCTCGGCGACGTCGTCCTCGGTCTCGCCGGGGAAGCCGAGGATGACGTTGGTGCGGAAGCCGGCGTCGGGCGCCAGCGCCCGGGCCCGCTCGATGAGCGCCAGGAAGTCGTCGGTGCCGCCGAACCGCCGCATGCGGCGCAGCAGGCCGGGCGAGGAGTGCTGGAACGACAGGTCGAAGTAGGGTGCGACGCCGTCGGTGGCGGCGATGACCTCCAGCAGGCCCGGCCGCAGCTCGGCCGGCTGCAGGTAGGCGACCCGCACGCGCACGATCCCCTCGACCGCGGCCAGCTGCGGCAGCAGCCGCTCCAGCGAGCGCAGGTCGCCGAGGTCCTTGCCGTAGGAGGTCGAGTTCTCGCTGACCAGCACCAGCTCGGTGACGCCCTGGCCGGCCAGCCAGCGCGCCTCGTTGAGGACCTCGGCCGGCGGCCGGGAGACGAACGAGCCGCGGAAGGTGGGGATGGCGCAGAAGGCGCAGCGGCGGTCGCAGCCGGAGGCGAGCTTGAGCGCGGCGGAGGGACCCGCCGCCAGCCGGCGGCGCTGCACCCAGCCGTGGCCGGGGATCGCCGGGGCCTCCGGGGCAGTGGCCGCCGCGGTGCGCGCCACCGGGCTGATCGGCAGCAGCGTGCGGCGGTCACGGGGCGAGTGCGGCACCAGCGGGCGGCCGGTCAGGACGTCGTCGAGCCGGTCGCCGATCGCGGCGTAGTCGTCGAAGCCGAGGACGGTGGCCTCCGGCAGCGCCCCGGCCAGCTCGGCGCCGTAGCGCTCGGCCATGCAGCCGACGGCGACGACCTCGGCACCGGAGTCGGTGGCGGCGAGGATCGCGTCGACGGAGTCCTTCTTCGCCGACTCGATGAAGCCGCAGGTGTTCACCAGGACGGCGTCGGCGCCCTCGGCGTCCTCGACCAGCCGGTAGCCGTCGGCGGCCAGCCGGCCGGCCAGCTCCTCGGAGTCGACCTCGTTGCGGGCGCACCCGAGGGTCACCACCGCCACTCTGCGTGCAGGGGAGGGCGGAGCTGTCACCGGTCCATCGTAGGCGCCGTCCGCGACGGGGTCTTCCTACTCGCCGGCGGGCAGCGTGCCGCCACGCAGCGTGAACAACACCGACTCCAGCTCGTCGGGCTTGATCAGCACGTCGCGTGCCTTGGAGCCCTCCGACGGGCCCACCACGCCGCGGGTCTCCATGAGGTCCATGAGCCGGCCGGCCTTGGCGAAGCCGACCCGCAGCTTGCGCTGCAGCATCGACGTCGACCCGAACTGGCTGGTGACGACGAGCTCGACGGCCTGGACCAGGAGCTCGAGGTCCCCGCCGATGTCCTCGTCGATCTCCTTCTTCTCCGCCGCGGCGGCGCTGAAGACCTCCTCGCGGTACTCCGGCTCGGCCTGCCGCTTGGTGAACTCGACGACCGCCTCGATCTCGGCGTCGGAGACGTAGGCGCCCTGGACGCGGATCGGCTTGCCGGCGCCGATCGGCAGGAACAGGGCGTCGCCCATGCCGATCAGCTTCTCCGCGCCGGGCTGGTCGAGGATGACCCGGCTGTCGGTGAGGCTGGAGGTCGAGAAGGCCAGCCGCGAGGGCACGTTGGCCTTGATGAGGCCGGTGACGACGTCGACCGAGGGCCGCTGGGTGGCCAGCACCAGGTGGATGCCGGCGGCGCGCGCCTTCTGGGTGATCCGCACGATCGACTCCTCGACGTCGCGCGGGGCCACCATCATCAGGTCGGCGAGCTCGTCGACGATGGCGAGGATGTAGGGATAGGGCCGGTACACCCGCTCGCTGCCGGGCGGCGCGGTGATCTCGCCGCGCTCCACCTTGCGGTTGAAGTCGTCGATGTGGCGGACCCCGGTGGCCCGCATGTCCTGGTACCGCTGCTCCATCTCCTCCACCAGCCAGGCCAGCGCGGTGGCGGCCTTCTTGGGGTCGGTGATGATCGGCGTGATCAGGTGCGGGATGCCGTCGTAGGGCGTGAGCTCGACCATCTTCGGGTCGACCAGGATCATCCGCAGCTGGTCGGGCGTGGCCCGCAGGAGCAGCGAGGTCAGCAGCGAGTTGATGCAGCTGGACTTGCCGGCGCCGGTGGCACCGGCCACCAGCAGGTGCGGCATCTTCGCCAGGTTGGCGCAGACGAAGCCACCCTCGATGTCCTTGCCCAGGCCGACCAGCATCGGGTGCGGGTCCTGCTTGGCCGCCGACGAGCGCATGACGTCGCCGAGGCTCACCGTCTCGCGGTCGGTGTTGGGCACCTCGATGCCCACCGCGGACTTGCCGGGGATCGGCGCGAGGATGCGGATGTTGTCGTTGGCGACGGCGTAGGCGAGGTTGCGGGTCAGGGCGGTGATCTTCTCGACCTTGACCGCGGGGCCGAGCTCCACCTCGTAGCGGGTGACCGTCGGACCGCGGGTGAAGCCGGTGACCGCGGCATCGATGTTGAACTGCTCGAGCACGCCGGTGATCGCCTCGATGGCGACGTCGTTGGCCTGCGAGCGCGCCCGCGGCGGGGTGCCCGGCCGCAGCGTGCTGATCGAGGGCAGCACGTAGTCGCCCTCGACCGGCTGGATGACCAGCTGCTGCGGCTCCTCGATCGGCGGCAGGTCCTCCGGCGGGGCGGTGCGGTCCTCGACCGGCCGGCGCGGGGCGGGCGCGGGAGCCGGCTCGTGCCGCACGGCCTCCTGCACCTCGGCGGCCGGGACGTGGTCGATCGGGCCGGTGCTGGTGAGGTCGGGCGAGGGGTCCTCGGCCAGCGCCTCGGCGAGCGCGGCCCGCTTCGAGCGGCGCGGACTCGGCGCCTCCTCCGGCTCCTCCCCGTACCCGTCCTCGTCGTAGCCGTCCTCGTCCCACTCCTCCTCGGAGCGGCCGGTGACCCGGTCGGCGAAGGCGCGCAGCCGCTCGGGCACCTGGTGCAGCGGCGTCGCGGTGAGCACGAGGACGGCGAAGACGGCGAGCAGGGACAGCAGCACGACGGCGACGACGGCGCCGAGGCCGGCGGTCAGCGGCGTCCCCACCGACCAGCCGACCAGACCGCCGGTGCCGGGCCGGCCGGCCAACGGGTCGCCCCGGGTGCCGACCACCGAGGCGATGCCGAGCACCGCGAGCACGGCGCACAGCCAGCCGATCGCCAGCCGGCCGCGGGCCTCGGGACGGGGTCCGCGGCGCAGCAGCCGCAGTGCGGCGAGGAAGAGCACTACGGGCAGGACGACGAGCAGCGACCCGACGACCCACCGGACGGCGTCGGCCAGGCCGGCACCGACCGGGCCGATCCCGTCGAACCAGGCGGCGGCGCCCAGGACGACGGCGAGACCGAGGACGGCCAGGCCCGCACCGTCGCGGCGGTGCTCGGGGGCCAGCGGCTCGGCCTCCTC
>NZ_JBFNXQ010000101.1:0-17902 GCF_041018925.1 Geodermatophilus maliterrae | reverse complement strand
GGGGGGGGGGGGCGGCCCCCCCCCCCCCCCCCCCCCCCCCCCCCCCCCCCCCCCCCCCCCCCCCGCGCGCGCCCCCCCCCCCCCCCCCCCCCCCCCCCCCCCGGCGCCGGGCCCCCCCGGGGCCCCCCCCACGACCGTCGGCAGAGGGGACCCCTGCGGGGTCCTCGGATCAGCCGAACAGGTCGGAGAGGAAGGACTCCTTGCGCTTCTTGTGCCCGTACGACGAGCCGTGCGACGAGCCGTGTGAGGACTGGCCGCCGCGCACCGCGCCGAGCACCTCGTTGACCACCGCGCCCAGGCCGGCCCCGCCCGCGGCCGGGTACTGCGCGCCGCCCGCGGGCTGGCCGTACGCCGGCTGTGCGTACGGCTGACCCGAGGGCTGGCCGTGCGAGGGCCGGCCGTGGGCGGTGCCGTGCTGCTGCCCGGCCGGCTGCGCCGCGGCCCCGCCGCCACCGTGCCAGGCGGTCTCGGCGTCGACCAGCCGCTCGAGCTCACCGCGGTCGAGGAAGATGCCCCGGCACTCCGTGCACTGGTCGACGTGCACGCCGTTGCGCTCGTAGGTGCGCATCGCGCCCTGGCACTTGGGACAGACGAGATCCATACCGCACGGTACGACGCACGACGGCCTCCCGGCCCGGGGTGGGGCGTGCCAGGGTGTGCGGCCGTGACGACGACCGCCACGGTGACCCTCCGGTTCGGCTCGGCCGCCCGGGAGAGCTCGACCCACACCAACCTCTCCGCCGTCCGCAGCGACGGACCGGTGCTCTGGGTGGCCGGCGACGAGACCGCCACGATCGAGCGGCTGGTGGCCGACGACCCGGCCGCCCCCACCTGCTACGGCGACCAGACCGGCTTCTCCCTCGCCGACCTCGTCCCCCTGCCCGGCGGCACCGGCCCGGCCGTCGAGGAGGAGGCCGACATCGAGGGCCTCGCCCGGACACCGGACGCGCTGTGGGCGGTGGGGTCGCACAGCCTGCGGCGCCGCCGGATCCGCGACGAGGACGACGGGGAGAAGGCGCTGCGCCGGCTGGCCCGGGTGACCGGCCAGCCGCGCCGGCAGGTCCTCGTGCGGATGCCGGTGGTCGACGTCGACGGCCTGCCCACCCCGGTGCGGGACGACGGCGCCGGCACCCGCGCCGCGGTCTTCGGCGCCCGCGGCAAGGACCTGCGCGACCTGCTGGCCGACGACGAGCACCTGGCGCCGTTCCTGCCCATCCCCGGCAAGGACAACGGCCTGGACGTCGAGGGCATCGCCGTCTCGGGCGAGCGCGTGTACCTGGGGCTGCGCGGGCCGGTGCTGCGCGGCTGGGCGGTCGTCCTGGAGCTGCGGCCGGAGGTCGACGCCGAGGACCCCACGCGGCTGCGGCTGCGCCGGTTCCCCGACGGCTGCCGCTACCGCAAGCACGTGCTGCGACTGGCCGGCCTCGGCGTGCGCGACCTGTGCCCCCAGGGCGAGGACCTGCTGGTGCTGGCCGGGCCGACCATGGACCTCGACGGGCCGGTGTACGTCTACCGGTGGCACGGCGGGTGCGCGGTCGAGGCGCCCGCCGTCGTCCGGGGCGGGGTGCTCACCCGCGAGCTGTCCCTGCCCTTCGGCGACGGCGACGACCACGCCGAGGGCATCGGCCTGCTGGGGCCCGCCGAGGACGGCCGGCTCCTGGTCGTCTACGACAGCCCCGCGCCGCGGCGGCTCACCCCCGACGGCGGCGTGCTGGCCGACGTCGTCCGGCTGCCCTGATCCCGGCGCGGGTCAGCCGATCCGCACCGGGCGGGCGGCGAGCACCCCGGCGACGGCCAGGCCGACCGCGAGCGCGACCAGCAGGACCAGCGGCGCGGTCCACCCGCCGGTGGGACCCGACACCGCGCCGACGGCGACCGGCCCGGCGGCGCCGACCGAGTAGCCGACCAGCTGGCTCATGCCCGACAGCCGGGCCGCGGTGTCGGCGTCGGCCGAGCGCAGCACCACCAGGACCAGGGCCAACCCGATGCCGGCACCCTGCGCGACCCCGGCGACCGCGGCCCACACCGGCCAGGCGCCCGGCGCGGCGAGCAGCCCGCCCACCGGGACGAGCCACAGCGCGGACACCGTCAGCGCCAGGCCGGTCTGCCCCGGCCGGCGGGCGACGACGGCCGGCACCAGCAGGCTGCCGACGATGCCGGTCGCCTGGAACAGCGAGGCGGCCAGCGACCCGGTGGTGACGTCGGTGCCCGCACGGTCGGCCAGCACCGTGGGCAGCCACGCGGTGAGCGAGAAGTAGAGCGAGGACTGCAGCCCCAGCACCGCGGCGACCGCCCACGCGGTCGGCGAGCGCCACAGCCCCGGGCGACCGGCCGCCGGGCGACCCGCCGGACCGGCGGTGCCGAGCAGTCCGCCGTGCCCCCGCGCGGCCGCCGCCCAGACCCCCGCACCGGCGACGGCCAGCAGTCCCTCCACGGCCAGGGCCCCGCGCCAGCCGAGCACCGTCCCCAGCGGCGCGGTCAGCGCGGCCGTGGCGGCGGCGCCCGCGACGAGACCGGCGGTGTAGAGGCCGGTCACCGTGCCCGCCTGCCGGCCGAAGCCGCCCTTGACCACCGCCGGCAGCAGCACGTTGCCCACGGTCATGGCCGCACCGGCCAGGAAGGTGCCGGCCAGCAGCACCGGCGCGCCGTCGAGGACCCGCAGGCCCTGCGCGGCGGCCAGCAGCAGCAGCGAGCCGAGCACCGCCGGCCCGGCCCCCACCCGGCGGCCGAGCACGGCCGAGGCCGGTGCGAGCAGCGCGAAGCACAGGACGGGCAGGGTGGTCAGCAGCCCCGCGGTCGCCGCCGAGAGGCCGAGGTCGGACCGGATCTCGCCCAGCACCGGCCCCACCGCGGCGATGGCGCCGCGCAGGTTCAGCGCGGTGAGCAGCACGGCGGCCAGCAGCAGCCGGTTCTCGGCCAGGACGGCGCCGGGCGGCGGCGGGGTCGGGCGGGACGCGGGGACCACTCCTGTCGGACGGACCGGGTGGACCAGGGACCCGGCCCGGCGGCACATCCTGCCCGCCGGACCCGCCGCGGTCAGCGCCACCCCGCGGGACGGCCGGCGGAGCCGGGGCGGGCGGCGGTCGTGGAACACCACTCGTTAGCGTGTCACCCGTCCGTGACCCAGCTCACGTCGTCGTGGCTGGTCGGCCCTCCGGGAGGTACCCGTGCACGTCCCCCTCCGCCGGCGGCTCCGCCGGTCCCTGCTGACCCTCGGCCTCGGTGCCGCGCTGACCGCCGGGGCCCTCGCCGCGGCCGCCCCGGCCGGCGCCGCACCCGGCCACGCCGACGGCGACGGGTACGGCCACGGCGGGACCGCGCCCGAGGTGGTCGGGACGACCGAGGGCCGGCTCCGCGGCTCCGTCGTCGACGCCACCCACCGCACCTTCGAGGGCGTCCCCTACGCCGCGCCGCCGGTCGGTGACCTGCGCTTCCGGCCGCCCGCGCCGGTGGAGCCGTGGCGTGGCGTGCGCGACGCCACCGCACCGGGCCCCCAGTGCGCGCAGCTCACCCGGCAGGCCAACCCCGAGACCTACGGCGAGGACTGCCTGTACCTCAACGTCACCACCCCGGCCGGTCTGGACGCCGCCGCGGCCGACCTGCCGGTCATGGTGTGGATCCACGGCGGGTCCTGGGTCTACGGCGCCGGCGCGAACTACGACGCGAGCGAGCTCGCCCTCGAGGGCGACGTCGTCGTCGTGACGATCAACTACCGCCTCGGCCCGCTGGGCTTCCTCGCCCAGGACGACCTCTCGCGCGACAACGGCGCCGTCGGCTCCGGCAGCGCGGGCCTGCTCGACCAGCAGGCGGCCCTGCGCTGGGTGGAGCGCAACGCCGCGGCCTTCGGCGGCGACCCCGACCGGGTGACCGTGTTCGGCGAGTCCGCCGGCGGCTCCTCGGTGTGCGCGCAGCTGGCCGCGCCCGGCGCCGCCGGCCTGTTCGACCGGGCCATCCCGCAGAGCTACAGCTGCGCCGCCCGGTACGAGGACCTGCCGACGGCCGAGGCCAAGGGCGCCCGCGTCGCCGAGCTCGTCGGCTGCACCGACCCGGCCACCCGGTCGGCCTGCCTGCGCACCCCCGGTGAGGACTTCACCCGCCGGCTGCTCACCGCCTGGCGCGACGTCGGCGGCGGCGCCTTCGTCGTCGGCGGCTCGGCGCTACCGGTCCAGCCGGCCGACGCCATCGCCTCCGGCGCGTGGAACCGGGTGCCGGTCGTGCACGGCAACCTCAGCGACGAGAACACGCTGTTCACCCCGCTCACGCCGCTGCGCTCCACCGGGGCACCGCCGCCGCCCACGCTGACCGTCGAGCAGTACGAGGCCGAGATCCGCGCCCGCTACGGCGACCGCGCCGCCGACGTCCTCGCCCGCTACCCGGCGAGTGCGTACCCGTCCCCGCTGCGGGCCCTGGCCGAGGTGGCCAGCGACGCCAGCGGCGCGCTGTCGACCTGCGAGCACGTCGAGGCCTACGAGCTGCTGGCCGACCGGACGCCGACGTTCGCCTACCAGTTCCGCGACGAGACGGCGTCCCCGCTGATCGACTTCCCGTACCCGGCCTACCCGGAGGACGCCTCGCACGCCGGCGAGCTGCCGTTCCTCTTCCCGGGCCTGTTCGGGGAGCCGCTCACCGCCGAGCAGCAGGACCTGGCGACGACGATGGTCGGCTACTGGACCACCTTCGCCGCCACCGGTGACCCCGACGGCCGGGACCACCACGGCCGGGACCCCGACGGCCGGGACCACCACGGCGACCTGCCGGCCTGGCACCGGTACGCCGACCCCGGCGACGTCCAGGGCCTCGACATCGCCTCCGACGGCGGCGTCGGGCCGGTCGACGTCGCCGCGGACGCCGAGTGCGCGTTCTGGGCGACCGTCTGAGCGCCTGAGCCGCACCCCGGGCCCCGGACAGCCGCGCCGCTGCCCGGGGTCCGGCACGTCCGCCCCCACCGCGGACGACCGGAGAGCCGCGTCTACTCCCCGGTAACAAGTGTGGGATCGTCGGGGCACACGTCGAGACGGCACCGCCGCCGTCAGGAGAGAGGTCCCATGCGGTTGCAGCTTTCCCCGGAGATGGAGGCCTTCCGGGATGAGATGCGCACCTTCTTCACCACCCAGGTGCCCGCGGAGATCCGCGACACCGTCGCAGCCCGCCGGCACGTGGGCCGCGAGCAGTACGTGCGGACCCAGCGGATCCTCAACGCCGCCGGCCTGGCCGTGCCGCACTGGCCGGTCGAGTGGGGTGGACGGGACTGGACGCCGCTGCAGCGCCACATCTGGCGCGAGGAGATGCAGCTGGCCTCGGTGCCCGAGCCGCTGGCCTTCAACGCCAGCATGATCGGCCCGGTCATCGCCGCCTTCGGCGACCAGGAGCAGAAGGAACGGTTCCTGCCGGCGACGGCGAACCTCGACATCTGGTGGTGCCAGGGCTTCTCCGAGCCCGACGCCGGCTCCGACCTCGCCTCCCTGCGCACCACCGCCGTCCGCGACGGCGACGACTGGGTGGTCAACGGCCAGAAGACCTGGACGACGCTCGGCCAGCACGCCGACTGGATCTTCTGCCTGGTCCGCACCGACCCGACCGCCGAGAAGAAGCAGCGCGGCATCTCGATGCTGGTCCTCCCGATGGACAGCCCCGGGGTGACCCTGCGGCCGATCGAGCTGCTCGACGGCAGCCACGAGGTCAACGAGGTCTTCTTCGAGGACGTCCGCGTCCCCGCCGAGAACCTGATCGGCGAGGAGAACCGCGGCTGGGACTACGCCAAGTTCCTGCTCGGCAACGAGCGCGTGGGCATCGCCCGCGTCGGCGCCACCAAGAAGCTGATCGCCCAGGCGAAGTCCTTCGCCCGCGAGATCACCGCAGGCGGCCGCCCCCTCTCGGAGGACCCGCGGCTGACCGCGCGGATCGCCGAGCTGGAGAACGAGCTGGTGGCCCTGGAGCTCACCGCGCTGCGCGTCGTCGCCAACTCCGCCGACGGCAAGCCCCACCCGGCCTCGTCGGTGCTCAAGCTGCGCGGCTCGGAGCTCCAGCAGGCCGCGACCGAGCTGATCGTCGACATCGCCGGCCCGCTCTCCCTGGCCTCGTTCGCCGACGGCGGCTCCGAGGTGCCCGACTGGGCCCGCGTGGCCACGCCGGAGTACCTGAACTACCGCAAGGTGTCGATCTACGGCGGGTCGAACGAGGTCCAGCGCACCATCATCGCCGGCACGATCCTGGGGCTGTGAGGTAACCGTGGACTTCCAGTACGACAGCGAGCAGAACGACCTCCGCGAGGCCGTCCGCGGCCTCCTGCAGCGCGCCTACGGCGACGCCGAGACCCGTCGCCGGACGGTCGCCACCGACCCGGGCTTCGACGAGAAGACCTGGGCCCGGCTGGCCGAGATGGGCGTGCTGGGCCTGCCCTTCACCGAGGACGACGGCGGGATGGGCGCCGGCCCGATCGAGGTGGGCATCGTCGCCGAGGAGATGGGCAGGGTGCTGGCACCCGAGCCCTTCGTCGAGGCGGTGGTCCTCGCCGGCGGCCTCGTCGCGGCCGTGGGCACCGCCGCGCAGCGGCAGGCGGTCCTCGGGCCGCTGTCCGAGGGCGCGATCGTGCCCGCCTTCGCGCACGCCGAGCCGGGCACCCGGTGGAGCACCTCGGCGAGCGGCGTCACCGCCACCGACGACGGCGGCACGTGGCGGCTGACCGGCGTCAAGGAGCCGGTGCTGAACGGCGCCCGCGCCGACGTCCTCGTCGTGTCGGCGCTCGTCGAGGGCGGCACCGCGCTGTTCCTGGTGCAGGGCGGCGCCGAGGGCCTGACCCGCACCGGCTACCGCACCCACGACGGCGGCCGCGCGGCGCACGTGGCGTTCAGCGGCACCCCCGCCGAGCTGCTCGGGACGGGCACCGCCGACCGCAGCGCCGACGTCGAGCGGGCGCAGTCCCTCGCCCGGATCGCCTACGGCAACGAGGCGGTCGGGGCCATGGAGACGGCGCTGCGGACCACCGCGGAGTACCTCAAGACCCGCAAGCAGTTCGGGGTCACGCTCAACCGGTTCCAGGCGCTGACCTTCCGGGCGGCGGACATGTACGTGTCCGTGGAGCTGGCCCGCAGCACCGCGCTGTGGGCCAGCATGGTCGCCGACACCGGCGGCGACGTCGTGGCCGCCGGCGACCGCGTGCGGCTGCAGACCAGCCGCGCCGGCCGGCACGTGGGCAAGGAGGCCATCCAGCTGCACGGCGGCATCGGGGTCACCGCGGAGTACTCGGTCGGGCACTACACCAGCCGGCTCACCGCGATCGACCACCTGCTCGGCGACGGCGACTGGGCCGCGGCCCGCCTGGCCGAGACGGTCGACAGCTACCCGACGGTCGACCCGCTCGGCGCGCCGTACACCACCTGAGCGAATGACCCGGCCCCGCCACGTCCCGACGACGCGGTCCGCGAGGACCGGACCGCCGTCCTGCGCGACGTCGCCGACCGGGTCGCCACCGCCGGCTCCCGACCACCCGGCACGCTCTCGCTCCGGCCACGATCGGGCGCCCGGCGCACGGTGCGTCACCGCCGCCTGCCACGATGCAGCGCGAGGTGCGGTCGGTCACGTCCCCGCTGCACCACGCAGGCCCCGCCGGCGCAGCCGCCGGCCCGAGCTGTCCTTGGAGTGCGCGTGCTCATCGGTGTCCCCGCAGAGACCCGGCGGAACGAGACGCGTGTCGCCGCGACCCCCACGAGCGTGGGCCGGCTGTGCGCCCTCGGCTACGACGTCCTCGTCGAGGCCGGCGCCGGGGCGGCGGCCGACTGCCCCGACGAGGCCTACGTCGCCGCCGGGGCGCGCATCGGCTCGGCGGCGCAGGCGTGGGGTGCCGACGTCGTCCTGCACGTCAACGCCCCCACGGCCGCGGAGATCGCCGCTCTGCGCGAGGACGCGGTGCTGGTGAGCCTGCTCGCCCCGGCACTGTCGCCCGACCTGGTCGACGCGCTGGTCGCCCGCGGCGTGACCGCGCTGGCCATGGACGCCGTGCCGCGCATCTCGCGGGCGCAGTCGCTGGACGTGCTGAGCTCCATGGCCAACATCGCCGGCTACCGCGCCGTCGTCGAGGCCGCACACGCCTTCGGCCGCTTCTTCACCGGCCAGGTGACCGCCGCGGGCAAGGTGCCGCCGGCCAAGGTCTTCGTCGCGGGCGCCGGCGTCGCGGGGCTGGCCGCCATCGGCACGGCCAGCAGCCTCGGCGCCATCGTGCGCGCCACCGACGTGCGCCCGGAGGTGGCCGAGCAGGTGCGCTCGCTGGGCGGGGAGTACGTGGGCGTGCCGGCCGACGAGGAGGAGCAGGCCGCCGGCGGCGGCACCGGGTACGCCTCGGTGACCAGCGAGAGCTTCAACGCCCGCGCCGCGGTCATGTACGCCGAGCAGGCCCGCGACGTCGACGTCGTCATCACCACCGCGCTCATCCCCGGCCGGCCGGCGCCCCGGCTGCTCACCGAGGAGATGGTGGCCAGCATGAAGCCGGGCTCGGTGGTCGTGGACATGGCCGCCGCGCAGGGCGGCAACGTCGCCGGCTCGGTGCCCGACGAGGTGGTCGTGACCCCGAACGGCGTCACGATCATCGGCTACACCGACCTGCCCGCCCGGCTGCCGGCCCAGGCCTCGCAGCTGTTCGCCACCAACCTGGTCAACCTGCTGGTGCTGCTCACCCCGGGCAAGGACGGGCAGCTGGTCCTCGACCTCGACGACGTCGTGGTCCGGGGGATGACGGTGGCGCGGGCCGGCGAGAAGCTGTGGCCGCCGCCGCCGGTGCAGGTCTCGGCCGCGCCGGTGCCCTCGGCCGCGGCGCCACCGCCGTCACCACCGGCGCCCAGGTCCCCGGCCGGGCCCGGACGGCGGGCGGCGGTCGTGGGGCTGGCCGCCGCGGTGCTGTTCCTGCTGGCCGCCTTCTCCCCCGACCAGCTCATCGGCAACCTGACCGTGTTCGCCCTCGCGGTCGTGGTCGGCTTCTACGTCATCGGTCACGTGCACCACGCGCTGCACACCCCGCTGATGAGCGTCACCAACGCGATCTCCGGGATCATCGTGGTCGGCGCGCTGCTGCAGCTCGGCCACGTGAGCACGGTGGTGACCGTGCTGGCCTTCCTCGCCGTGCTGCTCGCCAGCATCAACGTCTTCGGCGGCTTCGCCGTGACCCGCCGCATGCTCGGCATGTTCACCCGGGGGGCCACCCGATGAGCGCGACCACCGCCGCGTCGGCGGCCTACATCGTCGCCGGGCTGCTGTTCGTCCTGAGCCTGGCCGGGCTGTCCCGGCACGAGACGGCCAAGGCCGGCAACGCCTACGGCATGGCCGGCATGGCCCTGGCGCTGGTGGCCACCATCGGACTGGCCGCCCGCGACGGCGACGCGCTGACCGTCGGGCTGATCGTCGTCGCGATGGTGGTGGGTGCGGCGATCGGCATCTGGCGGGCGCGGATCGTCCAGATGACCGGCATGCCTGAGCTCATCGCGCTGCTGCACAGTTTCGTCGGCCTGGCCGCGGTGCTGGTCGGCTGGAACGGCTACCTCTCGGTGGAGGGTGCGCCGGCCGGTGAGGGCGAGGAGCTCGGCCTGCCGGTCGGCATCCACTCCGCCGAGGTCGCCATCGGCGTCTTCATCGGCGCGGTCACGTTCACCGGCTCGGTCGTCGCGTTCCTGAAGCTGTCGGGGCGGATCAAGAGCAACCCGCTGGTGCTGCCGGGCAAGAACGCGCTCAACCTCGGCGCGCTGGTGGTGTTCGCGGCGCTGACCGTCGTCTTCGTCGTCTCGCCGGGCCTGGCGGTGCTGTCGGGGCTGACCGTGCTGGCCCTGGCGCTGGGCTGGCACCTGGTCGCCTCGATCGGCGGCGGCGACATGCCGGTCGTCGTCTCGATGCTCAACAGCTACTCGGGCTGGGCGGCCGCGGCGTCGGGCTTCCTGCTCGACAACGACCTGCTGATCATCACCGGCGCGCTCGTCGGGTCCTCGGGTGCCTACCTGTCCTACATCATGTGCCAGGCGATGAACCGCTCGTTCCTCTCCGTCATCGCCGGCGGCTTCGGCAACGAGGGCAGCACCGCGGCCAGCGGCGAGGCCGACGGCGAGCACACCGAGGTCACCGCCGAGGAGGTCGCGGAGCTGCTGCGCGACGCCGACAGCGTCGTCATCACGCCGGGCTACGGCATGGCCGTGGCGCACGCGCAGTCCGCCGTCGCGGAGCTCACCCGCATCCTCACCGACAAGGGCGTCGAGGTCCGCTTCGGCATCCACCCGGTCGCCGGGCGGCTGCCCGGGCACATGAACGTGCTGCTGGCCGAGGCCAAGGTGCCCTACGACGTCGTCCTGGAGATGGACGAGATCAACGACGACCTCGCCAAGACCGACGTCGTGCTGGTCATCGGCGCCAACGACACGGTCAACCCCGCGGCCGCCGAGGACCCGGCCAGCCCGATCGCCGGGATGCCGGTGCTGCACGTGTGGGAGGCCGAGCACGTCGTCGTCTTCAAGCGGTCGATGAGCACCGGCTACGCCGGCGTGCAGAACCCGCTGTTCTTCCGGTCCAACACCCGGATGCTCTTCGGCGACGCCCGCGAGCGGGTCGAGGACATCCTCCGGGCGCTGTAGTCCCGTCCGCCGTCCGGGCTGCTGCGGTTGCGGTGCGGACGGCGGGAGCGGGACGGTTGCCGTCGTGGACCCCTTCCGCCTCGGCGTGCCCCGCATCCCCGGCCTGACCGAGCTGCTCACCACGCTGCAGGCCCAGACCGAGGCGCTGGCGCAGCTGCCCCGGACGCTGACCGACCTCAACGCCGCCGTCCGGGAGCTGATCGCCGCGACGTCGACGGCCACGTCGGCGATCGCGTCGGCGCAGCGCACCGCCGAACGGCTGGAGGAGCTGGTCGGCGAGCTGGAGGAGCCGGTGCGGGCGCTCAAGCCGGGGCTGCAGCGGGTGGGCCGGGTGCTCGACGACCCGGCTGTGGAGGCCGTCCCGGACATCATCCGCACGATCGACGAGGACCTGCGGCCGCTGATCGCGACGCTGCACCAGGCGCAGTCACGCGTCGCCGGCGTCACGGGGCTGCTGCGCCGCCGCGGCCGGCCGGAGGACGACGGCCTGCTCTAGGCCCCCTCGCGTTCCAGCACGAAGACGTAGGGGCAGGACAGGCCGCGCATGTCCATGAGCCCGAGCAGCACGTCCGCGGTCACCTGCCGGAACACGTCGACGACGGGCAGCCGGTCGTAGACCAGCGCCGTGGTGACCACGCCGCGGTGCTCGACCGTGCGCAGCCGGGCGGCCGGACGGCGGGTGGTCAGCAGTGGCCGCGCCACGGCGAACCCCAGGCGGGCCGGCCGGCTGCGGACCAGGCCCGGGGTGCGGCGCAGCAGGGTCAACGGCGCGAGAGCCGGCTGCACCGGCCGCGGCCGCCCGGCCCGGTCGGGGAACAGCAGCGGGTGCACCGTCTCGGCGTCGACGACCTCCTTGCCCCACCAGCGGTACGCGGTCAGCAGCCCGTCCAGCGGCGAGCCGGTGGGCAGCTCCGTGCCCCGCCACCGGCCGACGAGGTCGTCCACGCCGATGCCGGGGAGCCGGTCGGCGAGGGCGAGGACGTCGGCCGCGGTGGCGCCGCCGCGGTACGAGTCGAGCTCCCGGACGGCGTCGGAAGCGGTCACCGCGGTCCCCAGTGCGGCGGGTGCTCCAGCCCGGGTGGCAGCCCGGTCGCGGCGTCCCCGCGGGCGGCAGCGACCTGCGGGCGGGTGAGGAACAGCGCGCCGGAGAGGTCGGCGCCGCGCAGGTCCGTGGCCCGCAGGTCGGCGCCCAGCACGTCGGTCCGGTGCAGGTCCGCCCCGCGCAGGTCGGCGCCGATCAGGTAGGCACCGCGCAGGCTGACGCCCCGCAGGTCGGCGCGGCGCAGGTCGGCACCGACCAGGTCGGCGCCGCGGCGGTCGGCCCGGCGCCGGCCGTTCCCCCGCGGGCGGACGCCGGCCCGCGCCAGCTCGCTGACCGACAGCAGCAGCGCGCCGGCCTCCTGCCGCAGCGCGGCCGTGTCGACGGCGGCGAGCTCGCCGGCCGGCGCGGCCGTGAGCCGCTCGGTGCGGTCCCGGGCGGCCGTCAGCTCCCGGCGCAGCGGCGCGGCCTCGGTCAGGGCGAGCGCCTCGGTGAGGTACCAGAGCAGCTCGTGCAGCTGCCGTTGCACGCCGAACGCCGCGAACACCGACGCCGCGGACCCCGGGGAGTCCCGCCAGTCCGGGCCGCCGGCGAAGGTCACCTGCACCGTCTGCTGCCCGGCGCCGAAGCAGTCGAACACCGTGCAGCCGGGGAAGCCGCGTTCCCGCAGCTCGGCGTGGATGCCGCACAGCGCGTCCTCGCGCAGGTTCGGGCAGGCGTGCCCGGCCGGCTTGTCGATCGCGAAGTCGGCAGACGCCGCGAAGGCCGGCGCCACGCAGCACAGCCCCGCACAGCGCGCGCAGTCCGCGCGCAGCCGCGCCCGGACGTCGGCGGCGTCGGGCACGGCGGCTCCTCGGGCAGGTCGGTCAGGAGGTGGGGCGCTCCAGGGTGACCAGCACGCCCTCGACGCCGCCCGGGCCGATCCGGCCCTTCACCTCGACGGAGGTGATCGCCTTGAGCTGCCACCCCTCGCGGGCGTGCTCGTTCAGCACCTTCTCCAGCTTGTCACCCGACATCTTCCCGCCGATCAGCCCCTCGCGGAGCTCGACCACCCGGTACTCGTACCGCTGCGCCACGGCGTCCTCCTCGTGTCGGTCCCCGCTCCCCCGGCGATGATGCCGGAGTGGACGTGCTCAGCAGCCGGGTCCTGCTCCGGGCGGTCGACCCCGCGCGGTCGCAGGCCTTCTACCGCGACGTGCTCGAGCTGGCGGTGTACCGCGAGTTCGGGCCGCCCGAGCACCCCGGCGTGGTCTTCTTCCTCGGCAACGGCCTGCTCGAGGTCTCCGGCCCGGGCGAGGAACCGCCGCGCGGGATGGCGCTGTGGGTGCAGGTCCGCGACGTCGCCGCCGAGGTCGAGCGGCTGCGGGCGGCCGGCGTGCCGGTGCTCCGCGGGCCGCGGGCCGAGCCGTGGGGCCTGGTCGAGTCCTGGCTGGCCGACCCGGACGGCGTGCGGATCGTGCTGGTCGAGGTGCCCGCGGACCACCCGCTGCGTCGCGACCAGCGCCCGCCGGGCTAGGTGGCGTCGGCCGGAGGCGGCACGTCGCGGTCGGACGACGACCCGCGGACGACGTCAGCGAAGGACTCCTCCAGCCGGGCCCACGTCGAGCTCCACTCCAGCAGCGGCTCGAGGATCCGCTCGAACACCGCGAGCTGCGCGTCGAAGGCCTGCAGCTGCGCCGACATCGCCTCGATCTGCCGGCGCTGCCCGCGCACGGCCGAGGCGATCGCCCCGAGCTGCGCGGCCGACAGCGCCCCCGGCGGCGAGGGCAGCCGCGGCAGGCTCAGCCCCGAGGGGACCGCGCCGGCGGCGAGCCCGCGGGCCCGGTCGGTGAACCCGCGCAGCTGCGCGACGAACTCCTCGACGGACCGGCTGACCAGGTTCCCCTGTCCCTGCCCTGCCTTCGGACCGACGTCCTGCTCGCTCATGGCCCCAGTCTCCCGCCGAGCCGCTGCGCCCGCCGCCCGATGGGCTCCGGTCACCCGCCGGTCAGCGCCCGCAGCGTCTCCGCGTTGCGGACGGCGTGGCCGTGCCCGTCGTTGTTGAAGTAGGCATAGACGTCCCGCCCCGAGGCCGCCCACTCCCCCACCCGGTCGGCCCACCAGCGCAGGTCGGCGTCGGGGTAGGAGCCCGCGTAGAGCCAGGTGGTGTCGGGTCCGTGCAGGCGGACGTAGACGAACGGCGCGGTGGCCCGCAGCACGCACGGGAGGCCCGCGCCGCTCACCACGCAGTAGGCCGCGCCGTGCCGCTCCAGCAGCGCGAAGACCTCCTCGACGTGCCAGCTCGGGTGGCGGAACTCCACCGCCACCCGCACCCAGTCCGGCAGCAGGGACAGGAAGTAGCCGAGGCGCGCGTCGTCGCGGATCGCGGCCGGGTGCAGCTGCACCAGCAGCACGGCCCGCCGTCCGTCCAGCTCGTGCCAGGCCGCGGTCATCCGGTCGACCCACGTCTCCGGGGCGTACAGCCGCTTGGCGTGCGTCAGGCCCCGCGGCGCCTTGACCGACAGCCGGAAGCCCTCGGGCAGCCGGTCGCGCCACCCCGCGAAGGTCGCCGTCCGGGGCCAGCGGTAGAAGCTCGCGTTGAGCTCGACGGTGCCGAACCGGCGGACGTAGTGGGCCAGCCGGTCGCGGGGCGGCGTCCCCGGTGGGTAGAGGACGCCGTCCCAGTGGTCGTAGCTCCAGCCCGACGTGCCGACGTGGACGGCCACCGGTGCGCCGCCGTCCTCAGCGGCCGCGGCGGGCCAGGAGCGCCGCCCCGGCGGCGAGCACGCGGCCGTAGGAGCCCGGCGCCAGCCGCACCAGGACGTCGGGGACCACGGCGGAGGCGCCGATGAGCAGCCGCGGCCGGCGCCGCTCGACCGCGGTGAGGATGCGCTCCGCGGCCCGATCGGGCGGGTAGCGCAGCAGCCGCGCGAAGTCGCGCTTGCCCCGCTCGGCCTCCTCGGCCGGGACGGCGGCGGCCACCCGGGCGCTCTCGGCGATCCGGGTGCGGATGCCGCCGGGGTGCACGCTGGTCACGCCGACGCCGTCGCCGGCCAGCTCGTGCCGCAGCGCCTCGGTGAACCCGCGGACGGCGAACTTGCTCGACGCGTACGCCGCCTGTCCGGCCGGGGCCATGAGGCCGAACAGGCTGGACACGGTGACCAGGTGCGCGCCGGGGTGCGCCTTCAGCGTGGGCAGCAGGGCGTGCGTCAGCCGGACGACGGCGGAGAAGTTCACGGCCAGGACCTCGTCGAACTCCGCGAGGGTGACCTGGTCGAAGCGGCCGGTCAGGGCGATGCCGGCGTTGTTGACCAGCAGCGTCGTCCCGGGGTGCTCGGCGACGAGCGTGTCCGCGGCCCGCTGCACCTGCGCGGCGTCGGCGAGGTCGGCGAGCACGGTCGTGACCCGCCGGCCGGGGTGGGCGGCGCGCACCGACGCGGCGACGGCGTCCAGGCGTCCGGTGTCGCGGTCGAGCAGGACCAGATCGCTGCCGCGGGCGGCCAGCGCGGGGGCCAGGGCCGCGCCGATGCCGCTGGCCGCGCCCGTCACCACAGCGGTGCCGGCGGTGAAGTCGAAGGGCCCCAGCGCGCTCACGGCAGCCGCCACACGGTGGTCCGGCGCAGCCCCGGACCCTCGGTCTCGGGCACGTCGTAGACGGCCAGCGGCTCGAGCCGCTCGCGCGGCAGGTAGGGCCGGCCGGGGTCGCCGACGAGCACCTCGCAGCCGCGCGCCCGGGCGCGGTCGAGGAAGGGCAGCACCCGTCCGGTCATCTCCCGGTCATAGCAGACGTCGCCGGCGAGCACGACGTCGACGGCCGGGGGCTCCCGGTCGAGGACGTCGCCGGTGACGCTGATGCCGCCCACCCCGTTGAGGCCGGCGTTGACGCCGACCGCCGTCCGGGAGAACGGGTCGACGTCGCTGGCCAGCACGTGCCGGGCACCGGCGAGGACGGCGGCGACGGCGACCAGCCCGCTGCCCGACCCCAGGTCGAGGACCGCGCGGCCGGTCACCGTCACGGCCCCGTCGAGCACGGCGCGGGCCAGCGCCTGGCCGCCGGGCCAGGCCGCGGCCCAGAACGGCGGGGCCTCACCGGCACCGCCGGCGGCGTCCATCGCCTCCCACAGGGCGACGACGTCGTCGGCGACGTGCAGCCGCACCTCCGGGACGAGCGAGGGCCGGCGCACCTGCGTGTGCGCGCGGACGAAGCCGGACGGGACGACTCGCATGTCCAGCAGTCCACCACCCCGGCCGGCACCGCGCGGCCTCCCCGCAGGGGCCCGCCGCGAGCCTGCGAGGCGTGGGGCACCACGGCCTCCCTGCAGGGGCCCGCCGCGAGCCTGCGAGGCGTGGGGCACCACGGCCTCCCTGCAGGGGCCCGCCGCGAGCCTGCGAGGCGTGGGGCACCACGGCCTCCCTGCAGGGGCCCGCCGCGAGCGTGCGAGCGGTGGGGGCAGGGAGGTCCTTCTAGTACCAGCCCTTGGCCTGCGAGTGGGCCCAGGCGGCGCACGGCGAGCCGTAGCGCTCCTCGATGTAGATCAGGCCCGCGTCGATCTGCCGGTAGCCGTCGGAGGTCTTGGCGATGCCGGTGCTCGCCCACGTCGAGTCGAGGAACTGCGGGATGCCGTAGGCGGTGCTGGTCGGGTTCTGCGCGTTGGGGTTCCAGCCGCTCTCCTTGCCCCACAGGCTCTCCAGGCAGCTGAACTGCTCGGCGCTGCCGACCTTGCTCAGCGCGTAGTCCTTGAAGGAGCCGCGGCTGGCCGGCGCGGCGGCGGACGCGGACGCGGGAGCGGCAGCCGGGGCGGACGCGGGTGCGGTGGCGGCCTCCTGCTCGGCGGCGGCCCGCTCGGCAGCCTCGGCCTCGGCGGCGGCCTGGGCCTCGGCGGCGGCGCGGGCAGCCTCCTCCTCGGCGGCCCGCCGGGCGGCCTCCTCGGCTGCGCGCCGGTCGAGCTCGGCCTGGTCGGCGGCGGCCTGCGCCTGGGCGGCGGTGGTCTCCTCGGCGGAGCGCTCGCTGCGGGAGGCGGCGAGGTCCTCGAGCGGGGCGAGGTCAGCGGCCTGCGGCGCCACGGGACCCGCGGCGTCGGCCGGCAGCTCATCGGCGACGCCGAGCTGCTCGGCGACGCTCACCGAGGTGCTGGCCGTCTCGGTGCCGGCCTCGGCGGCCGGGCCACCGGTGGTCACCACGCCGACGATCAGCGCACCGGCCGCGGCAGCGGCCAGCAGCAGGGCCGGGCGGCGGGGGCCCATCGGCGGGCTGCTGCGCCGCGCGCCGGTCCGGGCGGGGAGGGCGGCACGCGAGCGCCGGCCGCGCCGGGGACCGGCAGCGGCGGAGTCGGTGTCCACAGCGGCGGTGACGGCGGTGGCGTCGGCCACGGGGAACTCGGCGGTCGCCGGGGCGTCGGCGGGCGTGTTCGGGGTACGGCTGGGCATGAAGGTGGGGGCTCCGAGGGGGAGAGTGCGCGCGCGGCAGCCCGGTTGGCGGGCAGTGACCGGCGCACGGCGGTCTACGGGTCCCGGGCAGCCGTGATCGGCGGCGCCGGGTGAGCGGGCAGGTGGAGGTGGCCGGCCTCAGACGGCGCGGTGCACGCGCGGCCGGCAGCACCTGCGGGCCGCGGCGGCCCGGAGGCGGGGCATGCGGAGACTCTCCGTTCCTTCCGATGCCGCCTACCGAGTTAGCTGACGGGTTCGGGCGGGAAGAAGCCCTACGCGCTGCGAGCGGAGCTCGACAGGCGATTCACCCCAGGACTGCGGTGGGTCCCCGGCTCGTGTCCACGGACACGACTCGGCGGCGCCCGGCCGGGCTCCCCGGGAGGGGACGAGACGAACGACCGGACGTCAAGGACGGTACGTGCCGTTACCTGACCGTGACAACACCAGGGCGCGAGATACCCACGTGACGCGTGTTACGCAGCACTCCGTCCGCCCCGGTCCGGAGCGGCTCCGGGTCGGGAGCGCAGGTCAGGAGAGCGAGGTCAGGACGCCGCGGCGACGTCGGCTCCCGGTTTCCGAGGGGTCTCGTCGCGGGCCGCGGCGTCGCGCCGCTCAGCGAGCACCGAGACGTCGTCGGGCAGGCCCCCGGCGGGGACGGCGTCCTCGCGCAGGACGTCGGCGAGGTTCGTGAGGGCCTCGTCGACGTGCCCGGTCAGCACGTGCAGCGTGTCGCACACCCGGTCCCGCTCGGCGTGCAGTGCGGCGAGCTCGGCCTCGACGGCAGTCCGCTCCTCCTGCGCCCACACGGCCGCCTGGGCCTCCCGCCGGGCCCGCGCCTCGGCGGCCTCCCGGT
>NZ_JBFNXQ010000100.1:0-17915 GCF_041018925.1 Geodermatophilus maliterrae | reverse complement strand
TCGGCGAGCATGTCAGGCATCGATGCCATGGGCTGGTGCGAGGACGGGAGCCGGTGTCGGTAGTCGGCGGCAGTGGCCATCTGCTCTTGGACGGCGGGGGGAAGGGCCTGGTCCTGCTCGCAGATGATGTAGGTCGTGGGGTGGCTGCGGTCCGGTGCGGTGCTGGGGGCGGTCGCGCTGGAGATCGACTGGGGCAGTAACCGACGCAGGTTGGCGTAGGCGCGCTGTTCGTCGACGTCGGCGCACAGCGTCTGCCGCAGCAGCGCCAGATCGTCGGTGGTCCTGAGCGTTCCGTCGTCGTGCGGTGACATCCAGGTCGGCGGCGGCCCCGCCGCGAGCAGGTCCATCGCCGACTGCCCCCGCTGCGGCCAGAACGCGGCGAGGTAGACGCTGTGAGCCACCGCGGGGTGATCGGCGAGCTCGGTGATCACCATCCCGCCATAGGAATGACCCACCAGGACAACAGGCTCCCCGATCCGGTCCACGGCCTGCTTCACCACGTCCGCGTCGGCTGCCAGATCGCCGAGTGCCGCCGGATCGGTCCCTGCGCTGGGCAGCTGCTCGATCACCTCGACGCGATGCCCGGCCTTCCTCAGCCGGTCGGCGACCTCGCTCCAGTACCAGCCACCGACGAAGCCACCGTGCACGAGGACGTAGGTCGCCATCACGTCAGTGTGATGCCGATCACCAACGGCAGCACAGAGCCGACCGGCCCTGATTCCGATCTCTCGACTAGGCCCCGAGAAACGGCAACGCCGGACGAGGGGGGCCCGTCCGCACCGTCTCTGAGGCCGCCTTCAGGGGCAGGTCGGTGGCCTCGGCCCGCCGTCACCGGATAGGGATCCCCTGAGGACACTGGCCGCTGGCTGCCTCGGTTCTCGCGAACGTCGCCGTAGCGGTTCGGCTTGCGGGACGGCTGCCGCTCATGGGTCATGGCGTGTCGCGTCCACTCCCAGGTCCTCGTCAGGTCCGCCGGCGACGCGGGTAACCGCTTTCTCGTAGCAGATCGTGGTCGGGTCGTTCTTGAAGTAGCCGTAGCACTCAATGCGCGACCACCCAGCGCCCTCATAGAGCCTCAGCGCCTCCGGTTGCCCGGTCCCCGCCTCCAGCCTCAGTGCCCGGTATCCGCTCAAGCTGGCCAGCTCCTCCACGCCGTTCAGGAGTAGGCGCCCGATGCGGTGCCCTCGGGCGCTGGGGTCGACGTACATCCGCTTGACCTCGCCCACCCCGTCGCCGAGACTCCCGAGCGCCACGCAACCCACCGGGCGGTCGTCGACACGGGCGATCAGGCACAGGGTGTCAGCCGTCAGGCCCGGACCGGCGTCATGGACGCCGTAGCGAGCCATTACCTCGGTCTCCTGCGCGGCGATCAGTGGCCGCAGCTCCTCGTCCTCTGCAGTCGTCACGCTCAGCACAGCCTCCACGTGGCCAGCATGCCGGTTGCTGCGCTGCGCCGACCCGGTACAACCACCCTCATCACCGTCGATGTGCTCGCTGGTCACCGGCCCCTGCCAGACAGCCGCTGCGTACTTTGCCGAGATCGCCCATACGGGAAGACTCGGGTCATCCCGTCGAGGGATCGGCGAGCGGGACGGTCTGGAAGCCGGCCGTGGGGTGACGAGGTCGGCCAGGAGCGCGAGCAGGTCCAGGGCGGCGTCTCGCATCCGCCCAGCCGGTTCGTACGTCGGGTCGTAGGACGCCAACGCAAGGGCGGTACCCCAAGAGGGCCGAGACTCGCGCGCGAGCCGCGAAGGCCCTCATCATGCTGGAGCAGGATGTGCGGCCGCCGACATGCGCTGCGCCCGCAGGCTCACCCAACGACCTCGACGGGGGTACCCGCTGGCGGGTGACCGAACAGTGCCGTCGCGCTGCTCCCCCTCCGGAACAGCTCGAGGAACGCGACCGAACCTCCGGAGCGCCGTCGCCATCCCGAGCTTCCCGGCGCGAAGGACGTCTCGCCGACCGGCACTTCGAAGGCACCGTCGCTCACCACGGCGAAACCCCGCTGGTCGCCGACCGCGATCCCGACTCGGGCGCCGGGTTGGGCCGGCAGCTCGGTCCAGGTGGTCTTGAGGTTGCCGTACCCGTCCGTGTAGGCGACGACGCGCTCGGGGAAGGCAGGTACGGCCTCGTTCGGCAGCGGCGAACCCAATGGGCCAACGTCACCCCGGGCCAGCCGGGCGACGACGTCGGGGAACAGGTCCCGCGACCGGAACTGAGAGCCCGCCTCCGGCACCTCCACCTCGCGCAGCTCCTCGGCCTCATCCCGCAGGAACGAGAACGTGTACCCCGCGTTCGGTGCCACGACCAGGACGCCCGAGGGCAGCCGGGCCGCGACGAGCCGCTCTCCGGCGTTGTCCCGCCGCGGGTCCTCCTCATCCCGTCGCGGCGCGATGTTCGCGTAGAGGACCATGTCCTGCGGGCCGTCGTTGAGCGCGAGCTGCCCGATGCAGAAGCCGGCGCCGAGCGTGTCGAACGGTCCCACGGACGTCACGACGACCGCCGCGTCGGGCAGAAGCATCCCCAGGCGCTGTCGTACCTCGGCGAACGCGAGGTCTCCCATTCCGTAGTCAGCGATCAGGTGCAGCAGCATCGTTGCAGTCTCTCGCCGTCCTGGTGGTGACGACCGCGGGGGGCTTCCCTGTGGTGGGCCTGCTCGCCGAGCTCAGCACCCCGGTCCAGTCCCACAGTGCGACCGGCTTCCGGGGCGGCCAGCGCGAGCTGCGCTCCCACCCCTCCGATGTCCCGGACGGGATCCCCATCCGGCGCCGCGTTGGTATCGCGGGTCGGCGAGGATGAGCCGATGCTCGGTGAACAGCGTCTCGTGAACCTGGCCGACCGCGTGGTCGAGGTCTCCGGCGTGGTGGGCGTGGTGCTCGGCGGCAGTCGCGCCCGTGGCGAGCACACAGAGGACTCCGACGTCGACCTGGGCCTGTACTACCGCCGGCCCCTGGACGTCGACGCACTGGGTGCGCTGGCGCGGGAACTCGCCGGCCCCGGTGCGCAGGTGACTCAGCCCGGGGCGTGGGGGCCGTGGGTGGACGGCGGAGCCTGGCTGCGGATCGACGGCACGGCGGTGGACTGGATCTACCGCGACCTGGACCGGGTGCGCTCGTGCTGGGCCGCGGCCCAGCGCGGCGAGTTCGCCTTCCACGCCCAGGTCGGCCATCCACTGGGCGTGCCGGACTTCGCCTACGCCGGTGAACTCGCACTCGCCCGAGTGCTGGCCGATCCCACCGGGGAGCTGGCCGCCCTGCGACAGCAGATGGCCACCTATCCGGAAACGCTCGGCCGAGCCCTGGTCGCGCGATTGTGGGAGGCCGGCTTCACCCTGGACATCGCCCGCAAGGCGGTGTCACGGGCGGATACCGCCTACGTGGCCGGCTGCGTGTTCCGTGTGGTGCTGCTGTGCGCGCACGCCCTGCACGGATGGGCCGGGCGGTGGCTGGTCAACGAGAAGGGCGCGATCGCCTCGGCCGGGCGCTTGCCCGCGGCGCCACCGGGCTTCACCGTCCGGACCCACGGCGTCCTGGCCCATCTCGGGGACCGACCCGACCAGCTGCAGGCAGCGATCACTGCCGCTCAGGCGCTGCTCGACGACGTCCGCGCCATCTGCAAAGCGCCCCATCAGCCGATCCCCTGCGGGACGGCAGGCGATCCGGTAGCGGATGCCTCCGGGCGTCTTCGGTGACCGTTCCTGCTGCGGGATGCCCGTCGAGAGCGGCTGCTGCACCGCGTTGCGGCTGCCCGCCCGAATCGGGTTCCCGGCGCGGGGCCGGCACGCTGCTCAGCCTGCGCTTACACGCCCGAGCTGACTGGCGCCGCCAGGGCCGGATGGGTCTGCGGCGACCGGCCGGGCTTCCAGCCCGCCCACCGCTCCGTGATCCGGCCGTCGACCACACGGAAGATCACGATGGCGGCGAGCTCGACGGGCTGGCCGCTGGCCGGTCGGCCGAACATCGGCCCGGTGTTGGTGCCGCGCAGCGTCCACCGGATCACGACCCGGTCCCGCTCGGCGACCAGGTCGTCGATGACGAAGCGCAGGTCGGGGTGGGCGGTATGCATCGTCGACACCACGTATGCGGCGCCGTCGAGCCCGGCGGGCTGGCCGGGCAGCGGGTCGTGGTCGACCCAGTCCGGGTCGAACAGCCCGCGCATGGTGGCGGTGTCGCCGCCCGGGATCACCTCCTCGAAGATCCGCCGGATGAGTGCCTTGTTGGCGGTGGCCGTGGTGTCCCCGACGGCTTCAGTGGACTCGGTTGTCACGGTTGCTGCCCTCGTCGTGGTGTTGGCTGGAAGTGGTCACCGGCCGGTCGCCGCGACCGCCGGGCTGAACAGGTGGGCGTGGTCTCGGGCGAACTCGGCGGTGCCGCGCGGCGCCTGCCCGGTCAGCACCCGGACCGCGTCGGTGGTCGTCGCGCCGGCGCCCTGTCGAAGTTGGCCCCACAGGAGGATCACCTGGTCGGCGAGCCAGTCTGGCGTCCCTGCCGCGGCCATCGCCTCGCGGGCTGCGGTGTCAGGGACCGCGACGTACTCGACCAGTCGACCGATCGCCGACGTGATCTGAGCGGCGATGTCGTAGTGGGTCAGCGCGACCGGGCCGGTGAGGGTGTAGGTGTGTCCGTCGTGTCCGTGCTCGGTGAGCACCACTGCTGCCGCGGCCGCGACGTCGCGCGGGTCGATCAGCGCAATCTTGGCGTCCCCCGCCGGTGCGAACAGTTGGCCCGTCTGTCTGATCGTCTCTGCGGCGGTGAGCAGATTCGTCATATACATCGAGGGACGCAGCACGACCGCTGGCAGCCGTGTCGAACGCAGATGCCGCTCGATCTCGGCGTGGGCGGCCCAGAAGGCCAGGGGCGAGTCGTCGCGCGCGCCGATCGCCCCGATCTTGACCACGAGCCGGATCCCGGCCTCGACGGCGGCGTCGAGGACGGCGATCTCGCGGCGGGCCTGATCGGGTTCGTTGGGGGTGCACAGCAACAATCGCTGCACCCCGCGCAGGGCGGTGCGGATCGAGTGCGGGTCGGCCAGGTCGCCGGCGGCGAGCTCGACCTCGTCACCGAGCACGACGTGCGCGCGCGCCGTGTCGCGCACGAGCGCTCGAGTCGCCACCCCGCGTCGGCGCAGGTCGCGGACGACGGTGGAGCCGATGGTGCCGGTCGCGCCGGTCACCAGGACGGTGTTCGCTGTCATCGGGATCTCCTTCACTACTTGCGGTGGGACAACGCCCCCAGCACCGCGTGACCCCGCGGCGGCGTCAGGGCAGGATCGCGGTGTCGAACCGGCCGCGTCCGGTGGCGACCGCGTCCCGGGACTCGGTGCCGTAGCTCACCGCGCCGAGGCTTAGGAACCCGCTGCGGCGCGCGCGTCGCCCGCGGCTTGCTAGCGCTGTGCGAGCGGGGTGGCGGTCACATCGGTAACCGGGTGCCCAGCCCGCGGGCCGGCCGACTCGGTGGTCGGGATCGGCCCCAGCAGCTCGATGCCGTTTCGGGCGGCGACGTCGAGGACCTGGTCCATGCTCGGTTCCCCTTGCGCGGCCAGCGCCGCGGCGGCCCGCACGAAGCCCTCGAACGCCGTCCCCGGGGCGTGCACGACGAACGCCACCGCGTCGCTGTCGGACTCGTTGCGGATGGTGTGCGGCGTGTTCCCGGTCAGCGGGACGACGTCGCCCGCGGCCGCGGTGACGCGCTGTACGGCGGTCCAGCCACCGTCGGGCAGCAGCTCACCGGTGTAGACGGTGAACTCGCCGCGCTGCACGAAGTAGATCTCACTGGGCTCGTGGCGGTGCATCACCGGCGGACCGCCGCCGGGCGGCATCCGGTTCTCGATGGCGAACAGGGCGCCGCCGGACTGGGCGCTGGTCATGAGCACCACGAGCTCCTCGGAACCCAGGCGCAGACACTCGCATGTGGCATAATCGACAGGTAGCTTGTCCATGGCGCTAGTTAGACAGGATGCCTGTCGAATGTCAAGGTCCCGGCCCGTCACCGCCGGCAGCGCACGGCCGACCAACCTCGCCGTGTCGATGCGGGAGGCGTTCCTCGCGCTCAACGACCTCGTGCTGGTCCGCCTCGCCGAACGCGGGCACGGTGACGTGCGGGCGGCACACAGTGCGGTGTTCCAGTATCTCGACGAGACCGGGACGACGGTCAGCGTGCTCGCCGAACGGGCCCAGATCACCAAGCAGGCGATGGCTGAACTCGTGCTCTACCTCGAAGCCCGCGGTTACGTGTCGCGGGAACCGGACCCGCACGACCGCCGGGCCAAGCTCGTCCGGCCCACCGAGCTGGGACGGGAGGTCGTCGCGATCGCCCAGGCTCTCGTGCCGCAACTCGAGGACCGGATCACCGCGGTCCTCGGCGCAGACCGGGTCGAGGCGCTTCGCGCCGACCTCGACACCATCCGGGAGATCGCCACGTCATAGAGCCGATCGCCCACGCCGGTACGATCATCCATTCTCAACCGGACACCTGTTCCCGCGCACACCCCTGCTGGGCGTCCCGCTGGTCGATCCCCTGCGGCACGAGCTCGGCGACATCCCGACTCAGCAGCGGGCCCGCTGGAGAGTCTCGACGGCGACGTCCACACCGTCCGAGCCGGCGAAGGAGACGTCCTTGCCCGGATCAAGATCGCGGTAGATGTCGAAGAAGTGCGTGATCTCACGCACCAGGTGATCCGGCAACTGCCCCAGATCCTGCACCTCACGGTACGCCGGATCACCCAGCGGGACGCAGACCAGCTTGGCCTCTCGGCCGTGGCCGGTGCGCACCCAGACCACGCCCACCACCCGGGCCCGCACCCGCACACCGGGATAGGTGGGCTCGACCATGGGCACCAGAGCGTCCAGCGGCTCGCCATCGGTGCCGACCGCGCCCGGGATGAAGCCGTAATCGGCGGGAAAGGCGAAGGCGCCCGGCAGCCGCCGATCGAAGCGCACCACTCCCTGCTCGTCGACCTCGTACTTGTTGCGGCTGTTGCGCGGCGTTTCGATGACGATCTCAACCTCGGAGTGTGCAGCCATCCGCGCAGTGTGACGGGTGGAGAAGAGCACCCAGTCGCAGGCGGAGCAGTGGGGCGAGCGACTGGACGACGGACCCGGGCGCACAGGTCGCGAGCAGAGCACCGGCCATCGGGTCGATGTCGGGCCACACGCCCCCTGGCGGCGATCGCCGACGCGCTGGTCGAGGGCGCCTGCTGCGTCACCGGTAACCGTTGCTCATCCGGCACGCCTTCGGCCATCGCATGGGCTCGGTTCACTACGAAAGTCAGTGAACGTTGCGTTCTCAACGTACGGCGTCTAACTTCATAGGAAACGGAGCGTTCCCTGAGGAGGACTCATGGGCCATCGATCAGGGGTGCAGGACGCAGGCGTCACGGGCAGTCCCTCGTGCACTGGTGGATCCAGCAGTCGTGCGAGCGGTGAACTCGTCGTCCCGCTCGGAGCCGTGGACGGATCTGACGGGGCCATCGCCGGAGGGAAGGCTGCCAACCTCGGGGAACTGGTCCGGGCCGGCTTTCCCGTGCCCGATGGCTTCGTGGTCACCACACATGCCTACGCGCGGGTGGTGGGCGCACGGGGTCACTGCCCGGAAGAGTCGGTGCCTGGGGACGATGGGTCCGGGATCCGCGCGAGGATCGAGGCGGTGGCGCTCCCGAGCGACCTGCGCGCGATGATCACGAGCGCTTACGCCGCCCTGGGCGGCGGGGCGGTCGCGGTGCGCTCGAGCGCCACCGCCGAGGACCTGCCCGGCGCGGCCTTCGCCGGGCAGCAGGACACCTACCTCGGCGTCCTCGGAGAGGACGCGGTGGTGGACGCGGTGCGCCGGTGCTGGGCGTCGCTGTGGACCGACCGGGCCATCGCCTACCGGCGCAGGCTGGGGATCGACCCCGCGCAAGTGCGCCTGGCCGTTGTCGTCCAGCGCATGGTCGACGCCGAGGCCGCAGGAGTGGTCTTCACCGCCGACCCGGTCACCGGTGACCGCGAGCGGATCGTCGTCGAGGCCAGCAGCGGCCTGGGGGAGGCCGTCGTCTCCGGCGCGGTCACCCCCGACCGCTATGTCCTCGACACGGTCGGCGGCGTCCGTGAGCAGTTTTCCGGCCGCCGCGAGGTCGTCATCCACACCGCGCCCGGTGGAGGCACCAGCCACGAGGAACGCGTTGAGAGCACCGCGCCCGCCGCGCAGCTGCTACCCGACGACGTCCTCGCGGAGCTCACCCGTCTGGGCACCGCGGTCGCTTCTCACTTCGGCCGCCCTCAGGACATCGAATGGGCCTGCGCGCGGGGCCGCGTGTGGCTGCTGCAGGCCCGCCCGATGACCGCGCTGCCCCCACCGCCGGTGCACCTGGGACGCGCTCAGCGGATGCTGGCCGCCATCCTGCTGGAGTACCTGCCCGTGCGGCCGTACCCGATCGACATGAGCACCTGGCTGCCGCACGGTCCAGCCGGCCTGATGGCCCAGGTGACCGCCTACTTCGGCATCCGGTCCTTCGAGGACTTCCTGGTCGAGGAAGACGGTGTCGTCACCCGGCTCACCCCGCCTGCGCCGCGCCCGACGCTCGGTGTGATCCGCGCCCCCTGGCGCCTGCTCACCCGAGCTCGCCGGTACGACCCGCGCCGCTGGACGGAGGACCCACGCCTGGCCGCTTACCTCGGGCGCGGGCGGGACCTGGCCGCCGAGGACCTGAGCGTCCTGGCGTGGGGACAGCTGTTGCGCGTGCCCCAGCGAGCGCTGAACCTGGTGCACCCCCTCGTCGACCTGCGCATCGACTACCTGCCACGGGCCGGTCTAGCGCTGGTGCGGCTGCTGGTGGTCCTGCACCTGCTCCGCCGCGCTGGCCTGATGAGCGACCTGGTCCTCGGCGCCCCGACCCGCACCACGGACGCGAACCGCGCGCTGGAGGCGCTGGCCGCCGGGGCACGCGAGGACCACCAATTGTCAGCTGCCGTCACCGCCCTCGACCTCGAGGCGGTGGAGGACTTCCCCGACTTCTCGGCCGCGTTGCGGGCCGTCCTCGACGAGTACGGGCACCGCGAGACCACCAGCCCGCTGCTGGTCACCCCGCCCACCTGGGCGGACTCACCCAAGACGGTGCTGGGGTTGCTCGTGGCGCTCACCAGCGCACCGCCGGCGCGGGCCGCGCACCACGGCGAGGCGCTCGACCACCTGCTCACCCACCCCCTGCTGCGCAGCCCCAGGTTGCGTGCCCGGGTGCGGGACTGGATCGAGCAGGCCCGCGCCGGCATCGCCTTCCGCGAGGACTCCCACTTCTACTTCACCGTGCCACTGCCCGTCCTGCGCCGGTCCCTGCTCGAGATCGGCCGACGGTTGTGCGCCGCCGGGGTGCTGAGCACGGCGGAGGAGGTCTTCCACCTACGCCTCGAAGAGCTCGAAGGCGTCGAGGACCCTGGCCGGCTCAGCCGGTCGGCGGCCGAGGAACTGCGCGCGCTGGTGCGGGCCAGAGCGGCCCGACGCGAGGAGCTGACCGGCGTCCCCCTCATCAACCCCGGTGCGGTGTTCGTCTCCCGCACCGACGGCGATGCACTGGTCAGCGGCACCCCGGCCGGCGGCGGAGTGGCCACCGGCGCGGTCCGGATCGTCTCCGGACCCTCGGACTTCACGCGACTGCGTGAGGGCGAGGTGCTGGTGTGCCCGTACACGAACCCCTCCTGGACCCCGCTGTTCCAGCGCGCCGCGGCTGTCGTCGTCGACACCGGAGGGCTCGGCTCCCACGCCGCGATCGTCGCCCGTGAGTACGGCATCCCCGCTGTCATGGGCACCGGAACCGGCACCGCAACGCTCACCGACGGCCTGGTGGTCACTGTGGACGGCACCACCGGCCGGGTGGTTCTCGCAGCATCGAGAGGCGCATGAACATCGACCACCGCACCTTGCCGCGCCGGCGCGGGCGCGCGCTGGAAGACGCCATCCTCACCGCCACCCTCGCCGAGCTCGCCGAGGTCGGCTACGCGGGACTGACCATGGAACGGGTCGCCGACCGGGCCAGCGCCAGCAAGGCCTCGGTGTACCGCCGCTGGCCCAGCCGCATCGAACTGGTCCTGGACGCCGTCCGCTCCACCCTGCCCGATCCCGCCTCCACGCCGGACACCGGCAGCCTGCGCGGTGACCTGCTCGCCCTCCTGCACCACACCGCCAAGGTGCTGGCCGGCCCCTCCGGAGAGGCGCTGCGTGGCCTGTTCGGGGACGCCCTGAGCGACCCAGGCCGTACCGCCGAACTGCGCCGCCACTCGCACGGCACCGGACGGGCAGCGATGACCGAGGTCCTCACCCGCGCGGTCGCCCGCGAGGAGGTCCACCCCAGCGCGGTCACCCCTGTGCGCCTCGACGTCGGCCCCACGATGCTGCGCCAGTACTTCTTCGTCCACGGCTCACCCATCCCCGGTCACGCCATCGACGAGATCGTCCACCAGGTGCTCCTACCGCTCTTTGCCTGCCCCGACCCCCAGGCGTCCGTTGCCGAAGAGGCGCCAGCGCTCGACAGCACAACCACCACGCGCGTCGACTAGACCCCGCAGTTCCGCTGAGCGATCCCGTGCGGGACATGACCCGCATCTGCATGCCTGGCCGCGTGGATGCGCCGCAAGCGGTTCGGCTTACGGCATACCCGACCGTGCCGGTAGTCGGTCGCCTACCGGCCGTCCGCGGACGGGTGCCATGGGTCGTCGTGACAGCACCGCCGCGGCAGTTGCCCGTCTGGGATCCGGCTCTTCGGAAGGGTGTAGTCGGGGCGGGGCGTCGGCGATGCTGTGGGCGTGAAGTACGCGTCCAGAGTGCCGCGACCGCCGTTGGATGGGCTGATCGACGACCTCTATTACCTGGAGGGTGCGCCGCCGTACGCCCGGCTGACGCTGCCGCCGCCGTCCGCGTTGCTCATCGTCAACCTCGGGGCGCCGTTCCGCATCCGCGCCGGCACCGACATTCAGACGGCCGAGTACGCCGACGGCTGCGTGGTCACCATGCCCACCTGCGCGTGGAAGTTCGGCTACCCACTCCGGACCCGGTCCGTCGGCGTGCACTTCAAGCCGTGGGGGCTGGCGCCGTTCCTGCCGATGCCGGCGGCCGAGCTGTGTGACCGGCCGGTGACAATGGAGCAGATCTGGGGCCGACCCGCAGTTGCTGAGCTGCGAGACCGGCTGGCCACGGCGGACGGACCGCAGGAGATGCTGACGCTGCTCGAGCAGGAGCTACTGCGCCGGCTGTGCGAGACCGCCGGCCTGCGGCTGGTCCGCCACACGAGCAGCATCATCGCGGCGACCAACGGAGCGGTGGCGATCGGCGACCTGAGCGTGGCAGCCGGTGTCAGCAGCACTCATCTGGCGCAGCGGTTCAAGGACCTCATTGGCGTCACTCCGAAGCGGCTGGCCCGCACCCACCGATTTGCCGCCACCGTCTTCGCGATCGACCCAGCCGAACCGATCGACTGGGCCGACCTCGCCAGTAGCGCAGGCTACTTCGACCAGGCCCACTTCGGCCATGAGTTCCGGGCCTTCACCGGGCTCACGCCGACGCGGTACATCGAAGTCCGGCGGCGGTTCCTGCGCGAACATCCTGGCCACGTGCTGGACAGCTGGCCGCTGCCGGCCGATTGATTCCTTACAAGAGCGACAGCCCACCAATCTCTAATCTGAGGGCCCCAAGCAGAGGAGAGCCCGTGGGCAAGGTGGTCATGTACGCCTCGGTGTCGGTGGACGGCTTCATCGCCGACGAGCACGATCAGCCCGGACCGCTGTTCGACTGGTTGACCAGCGGTGACGTCCCGTTGGACGACAGCGGCGCGTTGAAGGTGTCGCAGACGTCTCACGCCTACACCCGGCCGTACTGGGACCAAATCGGAGTCACGATCGCCGGCCGCCACGTCTTCGACATCACGGACGGCTGGGACGGGAAACCTCCGAGCGGGATCGACCACGTAGTCGTCGTGACCCACCGGCCGATGCCCGAGGGCTGGGACCCAGCGGCGCCATTTCACTTTGTCGACGGCGTTGAGGCAGCCGTGACCAAGGCGCAGGAGCTCGCGGGTGACCGCACAGTCGAGGTCGCCGCCGGCGACGTCGGTGGCCAGGTGCTTGCCGCGGGCCTGATCGACGAGGTGCGCATGGACGTCGTACCCGTGGTGTTCGGGTCCGGCAAACGCTACTTCGGGTCGGTCCACGCGCAGCACTTGTTGGAGGACCCCGACGCGGTGCTTCAGGGCAACCGGGTGCTCCACCTGCGCTATCGGATGCGCCGTTGACCGATCCCCCTGTGGGACACCGGCGGCTGGCTGCCCCGACCCCTCGATCGTCGCCCTAGCAAGTTCCTTGAGCGGGCTGGCGCTCATAGGGAGCCTGACCCGATTTCCCGGACACCTGATCTGAGGCGAGGATCGCCTCGGGGAGGAGTCCTGGATGCCTGCAGCCAAGCCGCCGGAGTTCCGCCGCAGGGCGGTGGAGCTGGCCCGCCGGCGGTGACGTCCCTGCTGGTGGTGTAGGTCCAGGTCACCGCTCGCGTGGAGGACCACGTAGAGGGGCCATCGTGTGATGGTCAGCGAGACCACGCCAATGGTTCTCGCGGAAGGACACAGCACACGATGGCCCTGGACCAGTCTGACGCTTCTATGGCTGTCAAGTCGGGTAGGGCTTGCATGACGCGGTAGAGGTGTCGGGCCAGGTGCCTCTTGAGGCAGCGCCGGATCTCGGCCTTGGACCTGCCCTCCGCCAATCGGCGGGTCTGGTAGGCCCGGGTTCGGGGGTCGTGGGCCAGACGGCTGAGGACGGCCATGTGCAGGGCCCGGTTGACCGCTCGATCGCCGGTGCGGCTGAGCCGGTGCCTGACTGTCTGGCCGGAGGAGGCCTCCAGCGGGGCGACCCCGGCCAGCCGGGCGAAGGCCGCCTCGGAGTGCAGCCGCCCGTGGTGGGACCAGGCGACGAGCAGCTGGGCGGCGACGGTGGGGCCCACGCCGGGCTCGTCGAGCAGGGATGGCGCCAGCGCGCGGACCTGGGCGTGCAGCTCTCGTTCCAGTTCGCTGGCGTCCTGGTCCAGGGCCAGGATGCGGCGCCCGGTGCTGCGCAGCGCCAGCATCAGCGCGTGCGCCGGGCGGCTGCGCCGGCCGCTGGTGCGCATCGCGGCGCAGCGGCGCGCCTGGGTCAGAGCCGACTGCCCGCGCAACTGGGCGCGCAGTTCGTCGGGGGCGGTGAGGATGAGGGCCTTGAGCGCGTTGATCGCGGCGGTGCGGGCGCTGACCGCGGTGTCGCGGGCCAGCAGCAGCACCCGCAGCCCCTCACGCGGTCCGTCGGCGCGGGGGATGCTCTGTGTCCCGGGCGAGCGCTTCGCGAGCGGCCTGCACTGCATCGAGCCGGTCGGACTTGCCGCGGCGGCGAGCCGGGCGCTTGGGATGGTCGACCTCGATGACCCGCTGCCCGTGGCGCTGCAGGAAGCGGACCAGGCCGACGCCGTAGCTGCGGGTGCCCTCGACTGCCCAGGCCAGGCGCGGGCCGGGCGCGTGGGCGAGGACGAAGTTCAGCAGCTGCTCGAACCCGGCCGGGTCGGTGGAGATCACCGTGGCGGCGATGTTGGCCCCGGTGGGGCGCAGCAGCGCAGCGGTGTGGGTGTCGCGGTGGGTGTCCACGCCGATCACCGCGTCGACTTCTTCGGCCAGCATGGTCGGGCTTCCCTTCGGGCGCAGGATGGAACGGTCCGGCGCCGGCCGGGGAGAGGACACCGCGTGGCAGGACTGTGATGAGTCACGCCGCGAGGCGGACAGGCTTCTGATCAGGCCAACGTGCGGATGGCCCAGGCCGGCGCCGGCAGCCTCCGGCGGACAGGTCAGACTCAAGACACCGCCTTGCTGCTGCGGGCCACCCTGCTTGCCACGGGGGTCACGCCCTCGGCTGTAGGCGCCAGCCTGGCATCGGGCCGGCCTCACGACCCGACAGCCTCAGCCTCACAGCCCTGCTCGAGGTGCTCGATGCACTGAAGGCCGCCGATGTCGACGACCGGATCCGGTCGGCGGCCACCACGATCTACCAGGCCCTGATCGAGGCCGAGCTCACCGCGGTGATCGGCGCCGCGCCGCACGAGCGCAGCGAGTCCCGCACCGCCCAGCGCAACGGCTCCCGGCCGCGCACCCTGTCCACCACGGCCGGGGATCTGGAGCTGCGGATCCCCAAGCTGCGCACCGGGTCGTTCTTCCCCTCGCTGCTGGAGCGCCGGCGGCGGATCGATCAGGCGCTGTTCGCGGTGGTGATGGAGGCCTATCTGCACGGCGTGAGCACGCGGAAGGTGGACGATCTGGTGCGGGCGCTGGGCGCCGACACCGGCATCTCCAAGTCCGAGGTCTCGCGGATCTGCGCCGACCTGGACGCCGAAGTCAGCGCGTTTCGGGACCGCTCACTGGCCGAGCAGGCCTTTCCGTACGTGTTCCTCGACGCGACCTACTGCAAGGCGCGGGTCAACCGCCGGGTGGTCTCCCAGGCCGTGGTCATCGCCACCGGCGTGGCCGCCGACGGGCACCGCGAGGTGCTCGGCTTCGCCGTCGGCGACAGCGAGGACGGCGCGTTCTGGACCGCATTCCTGCGTTCGCTCAGGGCCCGCGGCCTGGGCGGGGTGCAGCTGGTCGTCTCCGACGCCCACACCGGGCTCAAGCAGGCCATCGCCGCGGTGCTGCTCGGTGCCAGTTGGCAGCGCTCTGCCGGGTGCAGTACCGGATCACGTCTGACGGATCACGAACGCCA
The DNA here is from genome assembly GCF_041018925.1 of Geodermatophilus maliterrae. Classification (NCBI taxonomy): domain Bacteria; kingdom Bacillati; phylum Actinomycetota; class Actinomycetes; order Geodermatophilales; family Geodermatophilaceae; genus Geodermatophilus; species Geodermatophilus maliterrae. The sequence continues at coordinate 3,184 of NZ_JBFNXQ010000100.1, read as the reverse complement.
GTCGTCCTAGATACGGTCACCGCGTCGTTGCACGCGGCGGCGGCCTTGGTGGCACGGCCCGGGAGCCGACGGCCCGCGACGGCGGCACGGTCGCCGTTCCCCGCCGGGTGGGCGGGCGCGACGTCGGCACGCTGTACGTGGCTGAGCGGTACCGGGCGAGCCGTTCACCAGCGGCGGCCGGCAGCCCCTTGCCGTGCTGGCGCCACAGGTGGCCGTCGTCATCCGGGTACTGCAGCGGCCGGGTCGCTGGAGCGTGAGCGTGACCGGGTGCTCACGGCGGCGCACGCCGACCGACATCGCATCCGCCGCGACCTGCACGACGGGCTCGGTCCGTCGCTGGCCCGGATCGGCTCGGACCTGCAGGCGGCGCAGGCCCAGCTAAGGGAGCGAGCCGACCCCTCGAGGCATCGTCCGGCTCCCCCTGCGCGGCTCAGGAGCCTGGAGTAGCGTCGCCGGGATCCAGCCGGATCGAGGCCGCGATGCTAGCTCCGCCGTCGTGCTCGGAGGGACCGCCGGTGAGGGCGCTCCCGCTGTCCCGGGACAGGGTGCACGCAGTCCGGCTGGGGAGTCCTGTGGCGTCGAGAGCGCCACCGGGCAGGACGGCTTCGTCTGACCCCGTCGGGGGCCCACGGTCGGGCCCCGCAGGAGTACTCCACCCAGGCAGTCGGTGCGACCGCGCGCCCGTTATGACGTCGTCGGCGCACCCGGCTTGCACCACCCCCAGCCAGGTCAGGAGATCCGCCAGTGACCGCTGCAACGACGACACCGACCGTCGAGGAATGGGTCCGCTCGTTCACCGACGCCTCGGACCGAGACCCCGAGATCCAGGCCCACGGCAAGTACTTCACCTGTGGCTATCTGCTCGACATGGCCGATCACCACTTCGTGGTGCGGATGACGTCGGGGAAGGTGGCTGAGCTCGCCATCGACCCCGGACCGCTGGACGTCGGCTACCAGTTCGCCATTCGTGCCGGCGCCGAGACGTGGCGCGGGTTCGGCACCGAGGTGCCCGCGCCGATGTTTCACGGCATCTGGGCGGCGACCTTCCGCCGAGACATGAAGCTCGAGGGCGACGTGCTCGTCTTGATGCAGAACCTGCGCTGCATCACCCGCCAGATCGAACTCCTGCGCACCGTCGGTGTGCCCGTCTGAGTTGGAGGCCCTCATGCCACGCATCTCGCCGGTCACCGGTCACTACGTGACCGTCGACGTCGACGACGTCCAGTACAAGGTCTTCTACCTCGAGAACGGCACCGGTCAGCCGTTGCTGTGCCAGCACACCGCCGGGTGCCACAACCACCAATGGCGGGGGTTGCTGGAGGACGAGGAGATCACCGCCGATCACCGGGTGATCGCCTACGACCTGCCCCGGCACGGCAAGTCGGACCCGCCCGAGAACACGGAGTGGTGGAAGGAGGAATACCAGCTCACCGCCGAGCACTACACGAAGTTCATCGTCGCGTTGTGCGATGAGCTGGAGCTGGAGCAGCCGATCTTCATGGGCTCCTCCTTCGGCGGGAACGTGGCGCTGCAACTGGCGCTGCGGTACCCGGAGCGCTTCCGTGCCGTGATTCCGGTCGAGGCCGCCGACTACTCGCCGGGCTTCTACCTCGACTGGTGGCAGCACCCGCACGCCAACGCGGCGCAGGTGTGCGCGAGCGGGGTCTGGGACCTGATGGCTCCGCAGTCGCCGGAGGCCGACCGTTGGAAGACCTGGTTCTACTACTCGCAGGGCTCCGAGGCGTTCAAGGGCGACCTGTATTTCTACTCGGTCGACCACGACCTGCGGGACAAGCTCGACCAGATCGACGGCGACCGGTGTCCGGTAGTCATGCTGACCGGCACGTATGACTACCTGACCACCCCGGAGGACGGACGCCGGACCGCCGGACAGATCAGGAACGGCGAGTTCATCGAGATGGAGGACATCGGCCACTTCCCGATGAGCGAGAACCACGAGGTCTTCCGCCGGTACCTGCTGCAGGCATTGGACCGGATCGGCTCTCGCGCCGGAGCGCAGGCCTGACCCGGGAACCCCGGCGAGGGCCCGAGCGCGTGCGCCCGGGCCCTCGCGCGCCCGATCGGCCGGCCGGGCTCCAGACCGGCATAGCCACCCCCGGGAAAGCCGGCCCGTCCCGGTGTGTCGACTGGCTGGGTCCCTCCTGAAATGCGAGTGCGCTGAGGCGCCGCGCCTGCACCATGCCCGGCGTGCCGTACTCAGCGAACTCACCGAGGAGGGTGGCCGCGCCGGTCGTGAGTCGACGGCCAGGCGGTCGCCGCACTCGCCGTCGCACTGCCCTCCGGGCGGGGAGCCGCGCGATGACGCCGGTCAGCCGCTGGGCGCGGCAGGCGCTCGACAAGAAGGTTCGAAAGTCTGGTGCGGAGCAGTGTCGCTCCACCTGCGGTGCGCACCAGCGCTGGTGGCTTCAGGAGGAGACATGTCAGAGCAGCAGGACCACGTCCCGGGAGCTGTCGTCCGGATCAGCGAGATCGTGGGCAGTTCGCCGAACTCCTTCAGCGACGCCGTGCGCAACGCCGTCCAGGCAGCGGCGCAGACCGTCCGCGGCATCCGTGGCGTCGAGGTGATCGGCAGCAACGCCGACGTCGACGAGAACGGCAACCTCTCCCTCTACAAGGTGCACTGCAAGATCGCCTTCGTCGTGGAGCGCTAGACCCCACCGTCCGCAGCCGATCGGGCAGGACCGTCGGCCGGTGCCCGGCGGTGCCATGAAGCCACTGAGAGTGAGTGCCAGTCAGCCCGCCGCTCCGGGTGCGAGCCCCTCGTGCGCCTCTAGGCCCGTCCCCCGCCGGCACCATTGATCGTGCGTCCTCGCGCGCGTAGTGCCGGGTGGGCACCACGCCGTGGCCCGCGGCGCGCGCGACGGGCCAGCGCCAGTGCCGTTGTCACGTCACTGTTCCACCCCAGCCCCCGAGCGCTGCCCGGCGGGTGCGTCGACTAGGGCAGTGCGGCCTTGCCCGGCATCCAGCGCAAGCCCCAGACATGAGTAGGGCGATGCGGGTCGAACGAGCCTGCACTGGGTGAATGGAGCCGTTGTCAGGAAGACATTGCCGGGTGATCGGCCGGTGACCTGCCGGCCACCGCCGGTCGTTGTCGTGGTTCGTCTCACAGGGGGACGGGGTGCTTGCTGCCGCTGGCGCAGGGCATGGTGGAGCTGAGCGGTTC
>NZ_JBFNXQ010000010.1:0-78870 GCF_041018925.1 Geodermatophilus maliterrae | reverse complement strand
CGCGGCCAGCAGCTCGAGCTCCGCCGGCCGGCCGCTCATCCGCGACACCGCGGACGCCTCGCGCACCCAGCGCAGCCGCCACGGCAGCCAGCGCACCAGCAGCCAGCCGACCGGCAGGACGACGAGGACGACGGCCAGCACGGTGGCCAGCGTGGCGACGGCGTCCTGCGCGGACTGCCCGGCGCCGCTCACCGAGCCCCCGGCCTCGCCCAGCGCCTCGAACGGCGCGGACAGCTCGTCGCCGACCACGGGCACGTCCTCGGCCGCCGACGCCGCCGAGCCCATGCTGTCGGCCACCGAGCTCCCGAGGTCCTCCACCGCGCGGCCCGGCTCGGCCAGCACCAGCACCGCCCCGTGCACCACCCGCGCGACCAGCACCCACAGCGCCGCCCACGCGAGCACCCCGGCGTCGGCCAGGACCTGGACCAGCCGGCGGTCGGGGCGGGAGGCGTAGAGGCGCATCGGGGTGTCCTCCGGACGTGTGAGGGAACGCGGACCTGCGCCATCGTCGGCGCTGGACCGGGGTGCGGCAGCCCGGGCGCTGGCTAGGCTCCGGCCGGGTCGCCCCACCGGGCGGCCGTAGCAGCAGGACCCAGCAGCTGGCGCGGGCCGACGACCTCGGCGCGGTCGCACGGACGGGAGCGGATCGGATGCACGTCGGGGTGCCCCGAGAGGTCAAGAACAGGGAGTACCGGGTGGCGCTGACCCCGGCCGGGGTCACGGAGCTGACCCGGGCCGGCCACACGGTCCTCGTCGAGCAGGGCGCGGGAGAGGGCTCGTCCATCCCGGACGCCGACCTCGCCGCCGCCGGGGCGCGGATCGTCGGCAGCGCCGACGACGTCTGGGCCGACGCCGACCTGCTGCTCAAGGTCAAGGAGCCGGTCGAGGAGGAGTACGGGCGGCTGCGCGCCGGGCAGACGCTGTTCACCTACCTGCACCTGGCCGCCTCGCGGGCCTGCACCGAGGCGCTGCTCGCCTCCGGCACCACGGCGATCGCCTACGAGACCGTGCAGACGGCGAACGGCGCCCTGCCGCTGCTGGCGCCGATGAGCGAGGTCGCCGGGCGGATGGCCCCGCAGGTCGGCGCGCACAGCCTGGAGCGCGCGCACGGCGGCCGCGGGGTGCTGCTCGGCGGGGTGTCGGGCGTCTACGCGGCGAAGGTCGTCGTCCTCGGCGCCGGGGTGTCGGGCATGAACGCCGTCGCGATCGCCCTGGGGATGCAGGCCGAGGTCGTCGTCCTCGACCGGGACGTCGACAAGCTGCGCGCCGCCGACCGGATCTACCAGGGTCACCTGCAGACGGTCGCGTCCAACTCCTACGAGGTCGAGCGCGCGGTCCTCGACGCCGACCTGGTGATCGGCGCGGTGCTGGTGCCCGGCGCCAAGGCCCCGACCCTCGTGGGCAACGACCTGGTGAAGCGGATGAAGCCCGGGTCGGTGCTCGTCGACATCGCCGTCGACCAGGGAGGCTGCTTCGAGGACAGCCGGCCCACGACACACGACGAGCCGACCTTCCGGGTGCACGAGTCGGTGTTCTACTGCGTGGCGAACATGCCCGGCGCCGTCCCGAACACCTCGACGCACGCCCTGACCAACGTGACGCTGCCCTACGTCATGGCCCTGGCCAACCAGGGCACGCGGCCGGCGGTGACCGCCGACCCGGCGCTGGCCCACGGGGTCAACGTCGTCGCGGGCCAGGTCGTGCTGCCGGAGGTCGCCCAGGCGCACGGGATGAGCGCCGTGCCGTGGGAGGAGGTCCTGTCCTGACGACAGCGACGGGAGCACCGCCGTCGGCCGGGCCGGACGTCGAGCGGGTGGTCACCGGCTACCTCGACCACCTCGCCGTCGAGCGCGGCCTGGCGGCCAACACCATCTCCTCCTACCGCCGCGACCTCCGCCGCTACGTGCAGTTCCTCACCGGCGCGGGGGTGCGGGGCCTGGGCGAGGTGGCCGAGAGCGACGTCTCCGGTTTCCTCGCCGCGCTGCGGGCCGGCGACGACGAGCACCCACCGCTGTCGCCGACCTCGGCGGCGCGCGCGGTGGTCGCCGTCAGGGGGCTGCACCGCTTCGCGCTGCTCGACGGGCTGGTGCCCGGTGACGTCGCCGCCGAGGTGCGCCCGCCGTCCCCGGCCCGGCGGCTGCCCAAGGCGATCCCGGTGGAGGCCGTGGTCGCGCTGATCGAGGCGGCCGGCTCGGTCGAGGGCCCGCGCGGGCTGCGCGACCGGGCCCTGCTGGAGGTCCTCTACGGCACCGGCGCGCGCATCTCCGAGGCCGTGGGGCTGGCCGTCGACGACCTCGACCGCGGCCAGGCGGTGGTGCGGCTGGCCGGCAAGGGCGGCAAGGAGCGGATCGTGCCGGTCGGCAGCTACGCCCTGCGCGCCGTCGAGGAGTACCTGGTCCGCGCGCGGCCGGCGCTGGCCGCGGCGGGGAGGGGCGGCGTCCGCGGCGGCCGGCTGTTCCTCAACGCCCGCGGTGGGCCGCTGTCGCGGCAGAGCGCCTGGGTGATCCTGCGGACGGCGGCCGAGCGGGCCGGGGGAGCGGCGGGCCTCACCGCCGACCACGTCTCGCCGCACACGCTGCGGCACTCCTTCGCCACCCACCTGCTCGACGGCGGCGCCGACGTCCGCGTGGTGCAGGAGCTGCTCGGCCACGCCTCGGTGACCACCACGCAGGTCTACACGCTGGTCACCGTCGACAAGCTGCGGGAGGTCTACGCCAGCAGCCACCCGCGCGCCCTCAGCTGACGACGGCGGGGTGCTGCGGCTGGCACTTCTCGCCCACGCCGTCCGGGTGACCGGTCGGGACCCACGGCAACACTCGCCAGACCCGGCGTGTCCTCCCACGTCCCGCGCAGCGACCTCCCTACCCTCTGTGACGACCCGAGCGGACAGGACGGCTGCCCGCGGCCGGCACCGCCGGCAGGGCACCGGAGGAAGGGCGACTCATGGCGATCCGAGGAGACGCGGCCGGTCAGGCCTTCGCGCTCCCGGCCGAGAGCGGCAGCGTGATGGGCACGGAGATGGGTGCCGCCGCCTCGCGGCTGGACCCGGCCCGCGCGCGGCAGCACCGGCTCCCGGAGCCGCCGCCCCTCGAGCGGCACGGGCCGGCGCGGGTCGTCGCGATGTGCAACCAGAAGGGCGGCGTCGGCAAGACGACGTCGACGATCAACCTGGGCGCCGCGCTGGTCGAGTACGGCCGCCGGGTGCTGCTGGTCGACCTGGACCCGCAGGGCGCGCTGTCGGTGGGCCTCGGCGTGCCGGCCCAGCAGCTCGAGCGCACCGTCTACAACGCGCTCATGGAGCGGCGGACGACGCTGGCCGACGTCCGCGTGGGCACCGACGTGCCCGGCCTGGACCTGGTGCCCAGCAACATCGACCTCTCGGCCGCCGAGGTGCAGCTGGTCAGCGAGGTCGCCCGCGAGCAGACCCTGCTGCGCGCGCTGGACTCCGTGCGCGACGAGTACGACTACGTCCTCATCGACTGCCAGCCCTCGCTGGGCCTGCTGACGGTCAACGCGCTCACCGCCGCGCACGGCGTCATGATCCCGCTGGAGTGCGAGTTCTTCTCGCTGCGCGGGGTGGCGCTGCTGGTCGACACGATCGACAAGGTCAAGGAGCGGCTCAACCCCGAGCTGGAGATCTCCGGCATCCTCGCCACGATGTACGACTCGCGGACCGTGCACTGCCGCGAGGTGTTCAGCCGGGTGGTCGAGGCCTTCGGCGACACCGTGTTCCGGACGGTCATCCACCGCACCGTGCGCTTCCCGGAGACCACCGTCGCCGGCCAGCCCATCACCACCTGGGCGCCGACCTCCTCGGGCGCGGCCGCCTACCGCGACCTGGCCAAGGAGGTCATCGCACTGTGACCGAGCTCGCGAGGTCACCGATGGGAAGCCGACGTCGCGGAGCGCGTCCGACGAGCGCCGGCGAGGAGGTCGCGTGACCCGCCGTCCGGTCCTGCCCGGTGCCGCCGAGCTGTTCCGGCGCACCGACACCCCGCCGGCGGCGGAGGTCACCGAGCTGCCGAACCTGGCCTCGGCCACCACCTCCCCGTCGCTGCGCGGCTCGGCCCGGCGCGCGGCCGAGCCGACGGCCGAGGAGCCCGCCCCGACCGGCCTGACGCTGGTCCCCGGCGGTGCGCAGGCCGACCCGCTGGCCGCCTACCGCGCTCCCGCCGCGCCGCCGCCGTCCGCGCCCGGGGCCCGCACCCGCGGCAAGGCCGCCCGCCCGCCCGGCGGCGCACGCGCCCGGCACGACGAGAAGATCACCGTCTACATCTCCGCCGAGGAGCTGCTGGCGCTGGAGAGCGCCCGGCTGTCGCTGCGCGCCGAGCACGGCGTGGCCGCCGACCGCGGCCGGATCGTGCGCGAGGCGATCGCCGTGCTGCTGGCCGACCTGGCCGACAACGGCGACACGTCCGTGCTCGTCCGGCGGCTGCGCGGATGAGGCGCGCCTCTCGCGCGTGGATGGCGGGATCTGTCGGGGGCCGGCCGTAGCCTTGCGGTCCGTGAGCGGTGAGGGACGGGCGGTGGCAACGGCGGAGCGTGTCGCCGACGACGCGCCGCCGACCCGGTTCACCGTCCACCTCACCAACTTCGAGGGCCCGTTCGACCTGCTGCTGCAGCTGATCGGGCGGCACCAGCTCGACGTCACCGAGATCGCCCTGTCGGTGGTCACCGACGAGTTCATCGCCCACCTGCGGGCCATGGGCGACGAGCTCGACCTCGACCAGGCCAGCGAGTTCCTCGTCGTCGCCTCCACCCTGCTCGACCTCAAGGCCGCCCGGCTGCTGCCGGCCGCCGAGATCGAGGACGAGGACGACCTCGAGCTGCTCGAGGCCCGCGACCTGCTCTTCGCCCGGCTGCTGCAGTACCGCGCCTACAAGCAGGCCGCGGCCTTCCTGCGCGAGCGCGGGACCGGCGCCTCCCGCCGGTACGCCCGCGAGGTGCCGCTCGAGCCGCGCTTCGCCGAGCTGCTGCCCGAGGTGCTGCTCGGCGTCACGCCGGAGCGCTTCGCCGCCCTGGCCGCGAGGGCGCTCACGCCCAGGGAGCCGCCGACGGTCGGCGTCGGGCACCTGCACGCCCCACCGGTGAGCGTGGCCGAGCAGCTGCTCGCCGTTCGCGGCGCACTGCTCGGCGCAGGCACGCTGACCTTCCGTGCCCTGACGGGCGACTGCGGGACGACGATGGAGGTCGTCGCCCGCTTCCTCGCGCTGCTGGAGCTCTACCGGCAGCAGCGGGTCGTCTTCACCCAGCTGACGCCGCTCGGGGAGCTGCACGTGCGCTGGACCGGCCCCTCCGCCGTCCCCGTCGTCGCCGGCCTCGGGGACGGCGACCGGGAGGCGTCGTGACCGGCCCGGAGACCTCCCCCGACGGCGAGCGGGGCCCGATCTCCTGGGAGGCGCTGGCCGCCGAGCTGGCGGCCACCCGTGAGGAGACGGCGGGGCGTCCCGATGCCGACCCGTCGGTCTGGGACGCCGTCGCCGCGGAGCTGGCCGCCCGGGTGGCCGAGCGGCCGTCCCCGCCGGACGCCGAGCCGGCACCGGTGCCCGAGGAGCCCGAGCCGCCGGCCGGACCGGAGGCGCCCGCTGGTGCCGCGCCGCAGCCCGGACCGGAGCCCGACACGCTGTTCGAGCTGCCACCTCGGCCGGAGCCGGAGCTCGACCCGGCCGAGGTGCGCGGCGGGCTGGAGGCGCTGCTGTTCGTCGCCGACGGCCCGGTCGACGAGGTCACCCTGGCCGGCGCGCTGCGCTGCCCGCTCGGCCAGGTGCGCGCGGCGCTGCCCGGCCTCGCCGCGGACTACGACGCCCGCCGCGCCGGCATCACGCTGCGCCGGGTGGGGGACGGGTGGCGGCTCTACACCCGCGAGGAGTTCGCCCCCGTCGTCGAGCGGCACCTCGCCGACGGTCAGCGCACCCGCCTCACCCAGGCCGCGCTGGAGACCCTCGCCGTCATCGCCTACCGCCAGCCGGTGACCCGCGCGCGGGTGTCGGCGATCCGCGGGGTCGGCGTCGACGGCGTCATGCGCACGCTGCTCGCCCGCGGCCTGGTGGCCGAGGTGGGCACCGACCCCGACAGCGGCGGCGGGCTGTACGGCACGACGCCGCTGTTCCTCGAGCGGCTGGGCCTGACCGGCCTCGACGAGCTGCCGCCGCTGGCGCCGCTGCTGCCCGACGCGGCCAGCGTCGCCGCCGAGCAGCTGCCGGAGGCGTGAGCGCGACCGGGAAGGGGACGGCGGCGCGCGAGGACCGCTGGTCCCGGCGCCCCAGCGCCGTCCGTCCCGGGGTGGCGGGGTGGGAGACTGGACGGCGATGACCACCGCACCGCACCCCGACGAGCTCCCCGGCACCCCAGGCGGTGAGGGCTGGTCGGAGGACATGGAGCTCGCCCCGGCCCACCCCGGCGACCGCGGGCCCGCCGCGACGTCGGGAGAGCGGGAGGGGGAGCGGCTGCAGAAGGTGCTCGCCCGCGCCGGCGTCGGCTCCCGCCGCGTCTGCGAGGAGATGATCGACCGCGGCCGGATCAGCGTGAACGGCAGGACCGTCGAGGTGCAGGGCATGCGGGTCGACCCGGCCACCGACAAGATCGCCGTCGACGGGCGCCGGATCGAGCTGCGCGACGACCGCGTCACCTACGCGGTCAACAAGCCCTCCGGCGTCCTCACCGCGATGAGCGACGACCGCGACCGGCCCACGATCGGCGACATGGTGGGCGACCTCGCGCCCGGGCTGGTGCACGTCGGCCGGCTCGACCAGGACACCGAGGGCCTGCTGCTGGTGACCAACGACGGCGAGCTGGCCCACCGGCTGGCCCACCCCTCCTACGGGGTCAAGAAGACCTACCTGGCGCAGGTGTCGGGCTCGGTGTCCCGCGACGTGCACCGCCGGCTGCGCGCGGGCATCGAGCTCGAGGACGGCCCGGTCAAGGTCGACTCCTTCAAGGTCGTCGACACCCACGCCGGGCAGTCGGTGGTCGAGGTGGTCCTGCACGAGGGCCGCAAGCACATCGTGCGCCGGCTGCTGGCCGCGGTCGGCCTGCCGGTGTCGCGACTGACCCGCACCGCCGTCGGACCCGTGCAGCTGCAGCGGATGCGCAGCGGCTCGATCCGCCGGCTGACCCGGCAGGAGGTCGGGGCGCTCGAGGAGCTCGTCGGGCTCTGATCGCCCGGCCCGGCTCGGACGGGAGGAGGGCCCGGCCCGGACGGGTGTCGTCCGGCGTGGAGTCGGGGCGTCGTGGCAGGCGCGAGGTGGTCCGTCAGACGGCGATGGCCGCGCTGGGGACGATCAGGCCGCGCGGCTCGAACTCCGTCATGACCGGTTCCACCTGCGGCGCGTGGGCGTCCGACACGGCGGCCACCGCCGGCCAGACGACCTCGGCGAAGAAGCGGTCGCACGCGTCCTTGGACTCCCAGACCTCGAACACCTCGAAGCCGTCGCCGGTCACCCGGCCCACGTGCAGCAGCATCCCGTCGGCCCTGCCGGCGCTGCGGCGTCCTATCTCGGTGTGCAAGGCGTCGTAGAAGTCGGCCGGTGCCGGGACCTCCATGACGAGCCCATGGGTCATGGCGGACTCCGCTCTCGTCTGCGGCCCGCCCGGTGGTCCCACCGGACGAGGATCTCGGTTCCATGGGAACGATGTGGCGTCACCGTGCCGTCATCGCATCGTCACCTGGTGATCCGACGGTCCCGGTGCACTGCCGGTGCCGCGGCAGTCGACGTCCACCCTCGGCGGCTCACCCGAGGACACGACTCACGCGTGGTCGGCCCCGACGACGGACCTGGCCGAGGCAGCACACCCCCTCGGCCAGGTGCAGTCCGGCGGTGGACGTGCCGCGGTGGGCCGGATCAGCCCCTGGCGTACGTCTCGGCGGTCCCGCTCTCGAACTCCAACGCCACGACCGGTTCACCACCCCGGCATGCTGGCGCGGTCACGCTGTCCGTCGTCCCCGCCTCCGTGCTGTACCTGGTCGGCCGTCGCCACCTGCTCTGCGGCCTCACCGCCGGCTCCGGCGAGTAGCCCGCCGGGCGTGGTCCCCGTGACGTCACCCGTGCGGCCCGAGCCACCGGGCGGGCTCCGCGACGACGTCCGCGAGCGCGCGCAGGGCTGCGCCGGTGGCACCTGCCGCCGGTGCGCCGACCGCGGCCTCGACCAGGGGCCGGCGCCAGCGGGCGGAGAGGACGCGCCGTGCCAGGTGTCCCTCGAGCGCCGGGCGGACCAGCTCGCCGAGCTCGCCGAGCTGGCCGCCGAGGACGACGGTCGGGACGTCGAGCACGTTGACCACCCCGGCCAGCGCGATCCCGAGGGCCCACGCCGCGCGGTCCACCGCCTCCCGCGCGGCCGGGTCGCCGTCGGCCGCGCGCAGGGCCAGGTCACGGGAGCCCGTGTCGCGGGGGAGTCCGGCGGCGGCCATCAGCGCGTCCCGTCCGGCGTACTGCTCCAGGCAGCCGGTCGACCCGCACCGGCAGGCGGGGCCGTCCGGGTCGACGCAGACGTGGCCCATCTCGCCGGCCCAGCCCGAGCTGCCGCCCATCACCCGGCCACCGAGGACGGTGGCACCGCCGACGCCGATCTGCCCCGAGAGGTAGACGAAGTCCCGGTGCGGTCCGGGCCGGCTCGGAGCCGCCTCGGCGACGCTGCGGGCGGCGAGGTCGGCCTCGTTGCCCAGGACCGGCTCCAGCGGGAGCCCTCCGCCGAGGAGGTCCGCCGGCCGGACGTCGGACCAGCCGAGGTTCGGTGCCCGCAGCAGCACCCCGGCGCCGACGTCGACGATGCCGGGCAGGGCGAGGCCGGCGCCGGCCAGCAGCGTGCCGTCCGGCAGCCGGCCGAGCAGGTCGGCGCCCAGCCGGCCGAGCCGGGCGAGCGTCGGCCCGGCGTCGCTGCCCCGGAAGTCCCCGGTCTCGACCCGCTCGGCCACCACGCGGCCCCGCAGGTCGAGCACCCGGGCGGCCAGCAGGCCGGCGTCGGCCTGCAGGCCGAGGGCGACGACCCGTGCGCCCGGCGCGAGTGGTGTGGCCGGCCGGCCGCGACGGCCCGAGGGCGCGGACTCGACCTCGTCGAGCAGGCCCCCGGCGACCAGGTCGTCGGCCAGCCGCGTGGCCGTGGCCCGCGTCATCCCGGTCGCCGCGGCGACGTCGGCCCGGGACGGTGCGCCGTCCCAGGCGCAGACGGTGCGCAGCACCAGCGCGAGGTTGGCCGGCCGGGGCGTGGACGGCCGGACGCTGGTGGCCCCGGACGTCGACACGGGCTTGAGGTTAGCTGTGATGTGCATTATGTTCTAGACCGAAACAAAATCTGCCCGGGCAGGTCGCCCACGAGACCAGCGGCCACCGGGCGACCCGCACCCCGCCGGTCCACCGACACCCCCGCGCACCGTCCCCGCGCACCGTTCCTGGGAGGAACCCGATGACACAGCCCACCCGCGATGACAAGTTCACCTTCGGGCTCTGGACGGTCGGCTGGCCGGCGCGCGACCCGTTCGGCGACGCCACCCGCCCGGCGCTGGACGTCGTCGAGTCGGTGCACCGGCTGGCCGAGCTGGGCGCCTACGGCGTCACCTTCCACGACGACGACGTGGTCCCCTTCGGCAGCGACACCGCCGCGCGGGACAACCACCTGAAGCGCTTCCGTGCCGCGCTCGACGAGACCGGCCTGGTCGTCCCGATGGTGACCACCAACCTGTTCACCCACCCGGTGTTCAAGGAGGGCGGGCTCACCGCCAACGACCGCGAGGTCCGCCGCTACGCGATGCGCAAGGTGATGCGGAACATGGACCTCGCCGCCGAGCTGGGCGCGCAGACCTACGTGCTGTGGGGCGGGCGCGAGGGCACCGAGGTCGACACCGCCAAGGACCTCATCGCCGCGCTGGACCGCTACGCCGAGGCGATCGACACCCTGGCCGCGTACTCCGAGGCCCGCGGCTACGGCCTGCGCTTCGCGCTGGAGCCCAAGCCCAACGAGCCGCGCGGCGACATCTTCCTGCCCACCGTCGGGCACGCCATCGCCTTCATCTCCGGGCTCGAGCACGCGCACCTCGTGGGCATCAACCCCGAGGTCGGCCACGAGCAGATGTCGAACCTGAACTTCACCCACGGCATCGCCGAGGCGATCTGGCTGGGCAAGCTCTTCCACATCGACCTCAACGGCCAGCACGGGCCCAAGTTCGACCAGGACCTGGTCTTCGGCCACGGCGACCTGCTGCAGGCCTTCAGCACCGTCGACCTGCTGGAGAACGGCGGCCCGCAGGGCGGCCCGGCCTACGACGGGCCCCGCCACTTCGACTACAAGCCGCTGCGCACCGAGGACATGGACGGCGTGTGGCGCTCCGCGGCGGCGAACATGCGCACCTACCTGCTGCTCAAGGAGCGGGCCGCGGCCTTCCGCGCCGACCCCGAGGTCCAGGAGGCGCTGGCCGCCGCCCGGGTGCCCGAGCTCCGGCAGCCGACCCTGGCCGAGGGCGAGACCTTCGAGGACCTGCTGGCCGACCGCTCGGCGTTCGAGGAGTTCGACGCCGACACCGTCGCCCGGCGCGGAGCCGGGGTCGTGCGCCTGGACCAGCTGATGCTCGAGCACCTGCTCGGCGCCCGCTGACATGACGCTGGTGGCCGGGGTCGACTCGTCGACCCAGTCGTGCAAGGTCGTGGTGCGGGACGCCGACAGCGGCGCCCTGGTCCGCGAGGGTCGGGCGCCGCACCCCGACGGCACCGAGGTCGACCCGGCCGCCTGGGCGGCGGCGCTGCGGACGGCGGTCGACGAGGCCGGCGGCCTCGCCGACGTGGCCGCGGTGGCCGTCGGCGGGCAGCAGCACGGGATGGTGTGCCTGGACGACGACGGTGCGGTCGTCCGTCCCGCGCTGCTGTGGAACGACACCCGCTCCGCGCAGGCGGCGAGCGACCTGACCGCCGAGCTCGGTGGGGGGCAGGCGTGGGCCGACGCGGTCGGACTGGTCCCGGTCGCGTCGTTCACCGTCACCAAGCTGCGCTGGCTGGCCGAGCACGAGCCGGACAACGCCGCGCGGACCGCGGCGGTCTGCCTGCCGCACGACTGGCTCACGTGGGTGCTGGCCGGCTCGCCCGGGCTGGATGCCCTGGTCACCGACCGGGGCGACGCCAGCGGCACCGGCTACTGGTCGCCGGCGGAGGAGGCCTACCGGCCCGACCTGCTCGAGCGGGCGTTCGGCCGCACCCCGGTGCTGCCCCGGGTGCTCGGTCCCGCGGAGCAGGCCGGGGTGGTCGTCGACGGCGGTGCCCTGCTCGGGCCCGGCACCGGGGACAACGCGGCGGCGGCGCTGGGCATCAACGCCGAGCCGGGCGACGTCGTCCTGTCGATCGGCACCTCCGGGGTGGTCTCCACCGTCTCCACCACACCGAGCGCCGACCCCTCGGGCACCGTCGCCGGGTTCGCCGACGCCACCGGCAACTTCCTGCCGCTGGTCGTCACCCTGAACGCCGCGCGCGTGCTCGACGCGACCGCGCGGCTGCTCGGCGTCGACCACGCGGAGCTGTCCCGGCTGGCGCTCACCGCCCCGGCCGGCTCCGGCGGCCTGGTGCTGGTGCCCTACCTGGAGGGGGAGCGGACCCCGGACCGGCCGCGCTCCACCGGGGCGGTGCACGGGCTGACCCTCACCACGGCCGAGCCGGCGTACCTCGCCCGGGCCGCCGTCGAGGGGCTGCTGTGCGGCCTGGCCGACGGGCTCGAGGCGATCGCCGCCCAGGGCAATCCGGTGCGCCGGGTCCTCCTGGTCGGCGGGGGCGCCCGCTCGGAGGCCGTCCGCCGGCTGGCGCCGGCCGTCCTCGGCGTCCCGGTGCTCGTGCCGCCGCCGGGGGAGTACGTCGCCGACGGCGCGGCCCGGCAGGCCGCGTGGGTCCTCGCCGGCGGCGACACCCCGCCGGTGTGGCCGGCCACCAGCACCGAGACCTACGAGGCCGACCCGGACCCGTTCGTCCGCGAGCGCTACGCCGAGGTCCGTGACCTCACCGCCGAGCGCCTGCGGTGAGCTTGCTGCCGACCGGCGAGCAGCACGTCCTGCTCGCCGGGGAGGCCGAGGCCGTCGTCGTCGAGGTCGGTGGCGGGCTGCGCACCTACCGGGCCGGCGGCCGCGAGGTGCTCGACGGCTACGGCCCCGGCGAGATGGCGGCCGACTGCCGCGGGCAGGTGCTCGCCCCCTGGCCGAACCGGCTGCGCGACGGCGTGTGGTCCTGGGACGGCGCCGAGCACGTCACGCCGGTGACCGAGCCGGAGCGGGGCGCGGCGCTGCACGGGCTGGTCCGGTACGCCGCCTGGCGGGTGCTCGCCCGCAGCGCCGACGCCGTCGTCCTCGAGCACCTGCTGCACCCGCAGCCGGGCTACCCGTTCAGCCTGCGGCTGCAGGTCGGCTACGAGCTCTCGGCCGGCGGGCTGCGGGTGACGACGACGGCCACCAACGAGGGCGACGCCGACCTGCCCTACGGCGAGGGCCACCACCCCTACCTGGCCTCGCCGAGCGGGCTGCTGGACGGCGACGTGCTGACCGTGCCGGCGGCGACCCGCGTCGTCCCCGACGAGCGGCTGCTGCCCGTGGGCACCGAGCCGGTCGAGGGGACGCCGTACGACCTGCGGGCGGGCCGGCGCCTGGGTGACCTGCGGCTCGACGACTGCTTCACCGACCTGGCGCGCGACGCCGACGGCGTCGCCGAGGTCCGGCTGACCGGCCCGGACGGGCGCGGCGCCGCCGTCTGGATGGACGCCTCCTACCGCTACCTGCAGCTGTTCAGCGCCGACGTCGTCGAGCCCGCGTCCCGCCGGCGGCGGGGGCTGGCGGTCGAGCCGATGACCTGCCCGCCCGACGCGTTCCGCAGCGGCGAGGCGGTGCACCGGCTGACGCCGGGCGAGTCGACGACGTCGACCTGGGGCATCCGCCCGCTCTGACCCGTGCGGACGCCGGGACTCCGCACCTCACCACCCGCCACCGTTATCCCCAACTGTGCACTCGTGAGGTCCCGCAGGCGGCCGAGGGCGGTGGCGGGCGGAACCT
This sequence comes from Geodermatophilus maliterrae, assembly GCF_041018925.1. Taxonomy (NCBI): domain Bacteria; kingdom Bacillati; phylum Actinomycetota; class Actinomycetes; order Geodermatophilales; family Geodermatophilaceae; genus Geodermatophilus; species Geodermatophilus maliterrae. The sequence goes on along the minus strand of NZ_JBFNXQ010000010.1, from coordinate 65,864 downwards.
AGACTCGACCAGGCACCCCAGTCCGGGAGCCGGGACCGACCGAGGAGGGGTGCATGGCCGTACGGGCCATCCGGGGCGCGACACAGGTGGACGCCGACGACCGCGACCAGGTGCTCGAGGCCACGCGGGAGCTGGTGAACACGGTGGTCGAGCGCAACGGCCTCGACCACGACCACATCATCAGCATCCTGTTCACCGCGACCCCCGACCTCGTCTCGGAGTTCCCGGCGCTCGCCGCGCGCGAGCTCGGCATGGGCGACGTGCCGCTGATGTGCGCGACCGAGATCTCGGTGCCGCACGCGCTGCCGCGGGTGCTGCGGCTGATGGCACACGTGGAGACCGAGAAGCCGCGGGCGGAGATCCAGCACGTGTACCTGCGGGGTGCCGTGGCGCTGCGACGGGACATCGCGCAGTGAGCGAGCGCCAGCGAGCGGCCACCACTGCGCGGGGTGAGAGCGCAGTGAGCGAGCGCCAGCGAGCGGCCACCACTGCGCGGGGTGAGAGCGCAGTGAGCGAGCGCCGGCGAGCGGCCACCACTGCGCGGGGTGAGAGCGCAGTGAGCGAGCGCCGGCGAGCGGCCACCACTGCGCCGGGTGAGAGTGCAGTGAGCACGGTGAGCGGCTTCCGGGGGCAGGTGACGCTCGACGGGCCGTCGGGGACGGGCAAGTCCAGCGTCGCGCGGGCGGTGGCCACCCGGCTCGGCGCGAGCTACCTCGACACCGGCGCGATGTACCGCGCCGCCACGGTCGCCGTGCTCGACGCCGGGGTCGACCCGGAGGACGCCGAGGCGGTGGCCCGCGTGGTGGCCGGCGCGCGCATCGAGGTGGGGACGGCGGCCGACACCGAGCGGGTGGAGGTCGACGGCACCGACGTCGCGGTCCGGATCCGCGGCGCGGAGGTGACGCGCAACGTGTCGGCGGTGTCGGCGGTGCCCGCGGTGCGCCGGCAGCTGGTCGACCAGCAGCGGTCCCTGGTGGCCGCGGCGGACGCCGTCGTCGTCGAGGGCCGTGACATCGGCACCGTGGTGCTGCCCGACGCGACCGTGAAGATCTACCTGACCGCCGCGCCCGAGGCGCGCGCCGAGCGCCGGGCCGCGCAGCTCGGCCTCACCACCCCCGACGAGGTGGCCGAGCTGGCCGCCGACCTGCGCCGCCGGGACGAGTACGACAGCAGCCGCGCGGACAGCCCGCTGCGGCCGGCCGCGGACGCGGTGGTCGTGGACAGCACCGACCTGGACCGCGAGGGCGTCGTCGACCGGGTGGTCGAGCTGGCGCTCACGGCCACCGGGGCGCGAGGAGTGGACGCATGAGCGAGGAGGGCAGCGGCGGTCCGCTGCCGGTGGTCGCGATCGTCGGGCGGCCCAACGTGGGCAAGTCGACGCTCGTCAACCGGGTGCTGGGCCGGCGGGCGGCGGTGGTGCAGGACGTCCCGGGCGTCACCCGCGACCGCATCTCCTACGAGGCGCTGTGGAACGGGCGGCGGTTCACCGTCACCGACACCGGCGGCTGGGACCCCAAGGCCGAGGGCCTGGGCGCGTCGATCAGCCGGCAGGCCGAGCACGCGATGCGGACGGCCGACGTCATCGTGCTCGTCGTCGACACCCAGGTCGGGGCCACCGACACCGACCTGGCCGCCGCGCGCATCCTGCGCCGCAGCGACCGGCCGGTGATCGTCGTCGCCAACAAGGTCGACGACGAGCGCAGCGAGGCCAACGCCGCCGAGCTCTGGTCGCTGGGCCTCGGGGAGCCGCAGCCGGTGAGCGCGCTGCACGGCCGGGGGGCGGGGGATCTGCTGGACCTGGTGCTGGACGCGCTGCCCGAGGCGCCCCGCGGGGAGCCGGAGGAGGGCGGGCCGCGCCGGGTCGCGCTGGTCGGGCGGCCCAACGTGGGCAAGTCGAGCCTGCTCAACCGGCTGGCCAAGGACGAGCGCTCGGTCGTCGACTCGGTCGCCGGCACCACCGTGGACCCGGTCGACTCGATCGTGACGCTGGGCGGGGAGGAGTGGCGCTTCGTCGACACCGCGGGCCTGCGCCGCAAGGTGTCGACGGCGAGCGGCACGGAGTACTACGCCAGCCTGCGCACCGAGGCCGCGATCCAGGCCGCCGAGGTCGCCGTCGTCCTGCTGGCCGCCGACGAGGTGATCAGCGAGCAGGACCAGCGGGTGATCACCCAGGTCATCGAGGCCGGCCGCGCGCTGGTCATCGCGTTCAACAAGTGGGACGCGATCGACGAGGACCGGCACGCCCAGCTCGAGCGCGAGATCGAGCGCGACCTCGCCCGGGTGAGGTGGGCGAGCCGGGTGAACGTCTCGGCGACCACCGGCCGTGGCGTCGGCAGGCTCGCCGACCACCTGCGGGCCGCGCTGGCCTCCTGGGAGACCCGGGTGCCGACGGCGGAGCTCAACGCCTACGTGCGCCAGCTGGTGATGGAGACGCCGCCGCCGGCCCGGGGCGGGCGCGCGCCGAAGATCAAGTACGTGACCCAGGCCGACGTCCGGCCGCCGCGGTTCGTCGTCTTCTCCACCGGCTTCCTCGAGGCCGGCTACCGGCGGTTCCTCGAGCGCAAGCTCCGGGAGCGGTGGGGCTTCGGCGGGACGCCGCTCGACATCTCGGTCAAGGTCCGCGAGGGCCGGGGCGGCGAGCGCAAGCGGGGCTGACCACCGCCGTATGCGGCCGGTGACCTCGGACACTCGGTAGCCGCGCCGGGACTGCCCGGGGCGACCGGCCGGGAGGGTGGCCGCTGACCTGCTCGTTCGTCCCAGCGACCTCCCAGCCGGCTCCCAGCAGCGCTTGACTGCCGCCGACCGGAACGGCGACGACCCGGGGACGGGGGCGGCGATGCACCGCAGGCTGGCAGTGGTGACGACGGCGGGGGTGCTGGTGGCGATGAGCGCCGGCACCGCCGTGGCGGACAGCGGGGTGCTCGGCGATCCGCACCCCGGGGCGCCGGGCATCGGTGACCCGTACTACCCGCTCGACGGCAACGGCGGCTACGACGTCCGCCACTACGGGTTGGACCTGCGCTACGACCCGGCCACCGACGTCCTCGACGGCACGGCGACCATCACGGCGCAGGCGACCCAGGCCCTGTCGCGCTTCGACCTCGACTTCCAGGGCCTGGAGGTCCGGTCGGTCACCGTGGGCGGGCGCGCGGCCACCTGGACGCGGGACGGCCAGGAGCTGGTGGTCACGCCCGCCCATCCCCTCCGTGAGGGCCGACGGTTCACCGTCGAGGTGGTCTACGACGGTGTGCCCCAGACGCTGCAGGACGAGCTGGGGGGCTCGGGCTTCTTCCACACCGACGACGGCGCCGTGGTGGCCGGGCAGCCGCACGGCGCGGCGACCTGGTTCCCCGCCAACGACCACCCGAGGGACGCCGCGTCGATCGACGTCTCGGTGACCGTCCCCGAGGGCCTGGAGGGCGTCTCCAACGGGGTGCTGTCCGGCTCGTGGACCGCGGACGGGTGGACGACGTGGTCGTGGTCGGCCGAGGAGCCCATGGCCACCTACCTGGTCACGCTGGCGGTCGGCGAGTTCGACCTGCGCGAGTACGAGGCCGGCCGCATCGCCTTCTGGGACGCCGTCGACCTCGACCTCGCCACCCTCGACCTCGACCCGGAGACGGAGGGACCGTCGGCCGGTGCGGTGGCCGACGCGGCGCTCGCCCGGCAGCCGGAGGTCATCGAGGCGGCCTCGGGCTGGTTCGGGCCGTACCCGTTCAGCGCCGCCGGCGCGGTCGTCGACGACGCGCCTGACCTGGGGTTCGCCCTGGAGACGCAGACCCGGCCGGTGTACGCGCCGACCTTCTTCACCGACGCGGTCACCGCGGAGAGCGTCGTCGTGCACGAGCTCGCCCACCAGTGGTACGGCGACTCGGTCCGGCTCGACGCCTGGCGGGACATCTGGCTCAACGAGGGCTTCGCCACCTACGCCGAGTGGCTGTGGCTGGAACGCGAGGGCCTCGGCACCCCGCAGGAGGCCTTCGACTCCCTCGCCTCGCTGCCCGAGGAGGGCCTGGGGGCGGACTTCTGGGGAGTCACCATCGGGGACCCGGGCCCGGCCACCGACCAGCTGTTCCACCCAGCGGTCTACTACCGCGGGGCGATGACGCTGCAGGCGCTCCGCAACCAGGTGGGTGACGACTCCTTCTTCCGGATCCTGCGTGCGTGGGCCGCCTCCCAGGCCGGTCAGACGGGCACCACCGAGGAGTTCATCGCGCTCGCCGAAGGGGTGTCCGAGCAGCAGCTCGACGACCTGTTCACCGCCTGGCTGTTCACCCCGGCCCGGCCCGCCGGGCTGCCCGAGCCCGCAGCGGTGCCGGTTCCCTGACGGGACCGGTCACGAGGTCGTCCGCGGGCACCGGTGCCGCTGCACCGGTGCCCGCGGCGTCCCCGATGAGTCCGGGCTGCCGGACCGGTCTGCACCCGTGAGACCCACGAGCCCCGGGAGGCCGACATGACCGCACCGCAGACGCACACCCTGGAGACGGCCGGCGCCGTCGTCACCTACGACGTCCGGCCGGGTGACGGGCCGCCGCTGCTGCTCATCGGCTCGCCGATGGGCGCCTCGGGCTTCGCGTCGCTGGCCGCGCACTTCCCCGACCGCACGGTGGTCACCTACGACCCGCGCGGCGCCGACCGCAGCCGGCGCACCGACGGTGCTGCCGAGTCGACGCCGGAGGAGCACGCCGACGACCTGTCCCGGCTGATCACCGAGCTGGACGCCGGGCCGGTCGACGTCTTCGCCAGCAGCGGGGGAGCGGTGAACGCGCTGGTGCTGGTGGCGCGGCACCCGGAGCAGGTGCGCACGCTGGTGGCCCACGAGCCGCCGGCGGCCGCGCTGGTGCCCGACCGCGAGCCGGCGCTGGCCGCCTCCCGGCGGGTGCGCGAGACCTACCAGCGCTCGGGCTTCGGGGCGGGCATGGCCGAGTTCATCCGGCTCGTGATGCACCGGGGCCCGGTGCCCGCGGACCTCGGGCCGGCGCCGGACCCCGCGGCGTTCGGGCTGCCCACGGAGGACGACGGCTCCCGCGACGACGTGCTGCTGGCGCAGAACATCGTGTCCTGCACGCACCACGAGCACGACGTCGAGGCGCTGCGGTCGGCGTCCACCCGGATCGTGGTCGCGGTCGGGGAGGGCTCGGCGGGGGAGCTGGCCCACCGCGGGGGCGAGGCGGTCGCCGAGCGGCTGGGGACGACGCCGGTCGTGTTCCCCGGCGACCACGGCAGCTTCCTCGACTCGGAGTACGGGCAGCCCGCGGACGTGGACGCGGTGGCCGGGAGACTGCGCGAGGTGCTGGCCGGGGACCGGGCGTCCGCGGGCGGCTGACCACCGGGCGGGCTGGGCTGGCGGGTGCGGTAACCTGCTCCTGCAGCGATCGGGCGGTGCGAGCCGCCCGGCACTCGGGCTGTAGCGCAGCTTGGTAGCGCACTTGACTGGGGGTCAAGGGGTCGCAGGTTCAAATCCTGTCAGCCCGACAGTAGAACCGCAGGACAGAGGCGGGTCGGCCGTGAGGGTCGGCCCGCCTCTTGCATGACTACAGCAACGCGGCCCGAGGGACAGGCACTGTCATCAGCGGAGCGCTTGGTCGAGCCGGTCGGCCGCGTCGACGGCGGCAGTCGGCGGCGGGAGCGGCGAGCACCGGATCGAGGCCGGTCCCGGCCTGCTCAAGGTGTGGTCCACGGGATTCCCACGGGCTGTCGGCGTTGACGTTCCACCGCATGATCGGTCATCCGGCTGCAGCACCATGCCAGCGCGGCGCCCTGCGGGCTGGGCCGTTGTCAGGCGGGTCCTCTTCTGGCGGCCTGGTCTGGTGTATTGGCAGGTTGTCCTGACATACTGATGTTACCTGCATCACTCATCTGAGGCCACTCGAGGTCCTGCCTGTCCCGGGCGCATCGGTGTCGTCAGGACCCGACGCGGTCGCGGGTGGCGGATCACCGGAAGGACATCGATGAAGATCGGGCTGATCACGGACTCGGTCGGTCACCTCTCGCTGGAAGGTGCGCTCGACCTGGCGAGGGACCACGGGCTCAGCTCCGTCGAGATCGCCACCGGCAACTGGTCCGAAGCCCCGCACGCCGATCTGCCCGCGCTCGTCTCCTCCGCGGAGGCCCGGGCCGAGTTCGCGGAGAAGATCTCCTCCCGCGGCCTCGCCCTCAGTGCGCTGTGCGCCAACGGCAACCAGCTGCACCCGACCGAGGGAGCGCGGCACGACCAGGTGGTGCGCGACACCATCGAGGTGGCCAGCCACCTGGGGGTGCCCACGGTGGTCCTGATGTCCGGGCTGCCGGGCGCGCGCGGTGACTCGACACCGAACTGGATCACCACGTCCTGGCCGCCGGAGACCCTCGCGGTGCTCGACTACCAGTGGAACGAGGTGGCGATCCCCTACTGGAAGGAGCTCGCCGCGCTGGCGCGGGACAAGGGGGTCCGCCTGGCCATCGAGGCGTGCGGAAGCCAGCTGGTGTACAGCGTGTCGAGCATGTTCCGCCTCCTGGACGCGGTCGGCGACGACGTCGTCGGCGCCAACCTGGACCCGTCCCACCTGATGTGGATGGGAGCGGACATCCCCACCGTGATCCGCGCCCTGGGACCGGCCATCTACCACGTCCATGCCAAGGACATCCGGGTGAACAGGTTCCAGGCGGACCGCGACGGCCTGCTCGACACGCTGCCCATCGAGCGGGCCGGCGACCGGGCCTGGAACTACGTCACCCTGGGACTCGGGCAGCCGGCCGGGGCGGCCTTCTGGGCCGACTTCGTCTACACCCTGCGTTCGGTGGGGTACGACGGAACGCTCAACATCGAGCACGAGGACACCCTGGTCAACTCCGTCGAGGGCGTCGGCCGCGCAGCCGACCTGCTCAAGCAGCTCGTCCTGGTCGAGCCCCCGGACTGGAAGCCGGCCAACATCTGATCGTGGTCGGTCGTGGGTCCTGGTCCGCGTCCCTCGCACCGAGCTTCGACGTGCGAGCGTGTGGGGGAGGCAGGATGCCGCCGCGCGACGGCTTGCTAGCCCAGCCAGTATGCGGTGTGGTGGCGGCGCCCGGTCACGAAGGCCTCTCCTGACCGCTGGCAGCGGTGGCGGGGTTGGCACGGCGGCGGAGGGCAGCGAGGACTTCCCCGCGCAACAACGCCAGGGAGTCGGTCCGGAGAGCGGGTGGCTGAGCCCTGGTGAGGTAGGTCAGGGCTTGCTGATGCGGTGCTGTGCAGGTGATGGAGGTCTGACCCTTTGGCGTCGCCCTGCGGGGGGAGGCGTCAAACCACCTCATGCTGCGTTGGTTGACTCTTCAAGACGCCGTCACGCTCGGCGACGATAACTTCCGAGTGGTTTGGGCCGCCTCAGCTAGCCGGGACCTCGGGTCTTGACCACCATCGGGGCCTGTTCGGCGCAGTCCGTCTCCGTTCGCTGTCGTTCCGTATGCCGCTTGACCTGCGCCGATGGACTTCGGTGAACGGTCACGAACCCGCTGCCGTCGGCTGGGGGTCATAAGGTGAGCGGCGGCGGTGGCCACCGATCGGGCGGCGCCTGCGGCCCCTGGACCGTCGGTCGATCCTCTTGAGCCGTCGCAGGTAGCAGGCGCGAGCGGGTGGCCGCGTCCTTCCGGCGCCGCGGAATCCCGGCCGCCGCCACAGGTCCACAGTGCAGGCACCTCGCGTAAGGCTCGACGAGGGCACTAGCCCCTACGGTCCGTCGCCTTGGTATCCCGCAGAGTATCCATCGCTCCGCATCGCCCAGGCTTCGTCAACGGCGCAGTCGACGCGCGCCTTCCCTGTTTGGTAAGCCTGACCGGCGCCTGTCGCTCGAGCCTGGCTGCTGGCTCACTGCCCCGGGGAGGCGGTGCGGATGGCCCCTCCGCTGGCCGTGGTGACGGGGGCTTCGTCGGGGATCGGCGAGGCCTTCAGTCGCCAGTTGAGCCACCAGGGGTTTCGGGTGCTCGCTGTGGCAAGGCGCATCGATCGGTTGGAGTCCCTTGAAGTCCAGACCGAGGGTCGCGTCATCGGACTTCCGCAAGACCTTCGACAGCCCGATGCGGCCGAGGTGGTGGCGCGGCGGGCTGAAGAGCTCGGGGGAGCGGAACTGCTCGTCAGCAACGCAGGACGAGGGATCTTCGGCCCGTTTGACGAGCTGGACGCCCAGGATGCGCGGGACATCATTCAGCTCAACGTCACGTTCCCGGTGGAGCTGATCCAGCGTCTGCTCCCGACCATGCTGGCGAGGCGGCGGGGTGGCCTGATCGTCGTCACCTCCGCAGGAGCGCACTACTCCACACCCAACCTCGCGGTCTACGGCGGGACCAAGGCGTTTCTGCTGTCGTTCACCGAGGCGCTGGCAACGGAGTTGCGGGGCACCGGTGTGCGGGCCTTGGCTCTGTGTCCTGGGCCGACTGCGTCGGAGTTCGGTCAGGTCGCGGGCATGGGCGAACTGCTCGACGGCGCTCCCGGCCTGATGACTCCGGATCAGGTGGCGGCGGCTGGGCTACGCGCATGGCGAAGGGGCCGCGTGGTGCACGTGCCGGGCGGTCTGAACCGGGTGATGACCGCGACGATGGCGCGGCTTCCGCGGCCCGTCACCCGGCGGATCGTCTCGGCTGTCTTCCAGCCCTGACTCGGCCACGACGTCATCTGGTTGGTGTCCATGACTCACGCGGCGGAACACGATGTCTGCCGGTGAACGTGCACGAGCATGCCGTCGACGTCCGGGTCAGGCGCGGTCCGCCGCGTGGTGTTCACGCGTTGCAGTCTGCGCGCGGGGGCGGCCGGCGTATCCGTCCTTCGTGACCTGCTCGGGTCACTGGAGGACGCAGGTGCGGTCGGGCGGGACGCTGGTGGGGTGCCGTCCGCGGGTTGAGGTCGCGGCGTGCGGTGACCGAGGTCGCTGCGTCGAGGAGTGGTCTGACCGGCAGGGGTGGAACAGCATGACGTCTGCTCGGCGCCGTCGTAGAGGCCCCGTGCGCTGTGACCGCCCCACGTGGCGGCGTCCCCAGCGGCCACATCACGGCTCATCGACGTGGGGAGGGCGTCGTGACCACCTGCCTCACCTATCCGCCCAAGCCCCGGCCGGGTGATCGGGTGGCGGTGTTGTCGCCGTCGTCTGCGCTACCAGCGGTCTTCCCGATCCCGTTCGAGCTGGGTCTGCGCCGGTTGCGGACGGAGTTCGCGCTGGAACCGGTGGAGTTCGCGACCACCCGCATGCTGGGAGCGTCCCCGCAGCAGCGAGCAGAGGACCTGCACGCCGCCTTCGCCGATCCCGAGATCGCCGCGGTGCTGACCAGCATCGGTGGGGACGATCAGCTCAAGGTGTTGCGCCATCTCGACGCGCAGCTGCTGGCCGCGCATCCCAAGCCGGTGTTCGGCTACAGCGACGCAACCAACCTGCTGCACTACCTGTGGCGGCTGGGGATCGTCGGGTTCCACGGCGGCGCGGTCATGGTCCAGTGGGGCCGGCCGGGGGCGATGCACCCGCTGACCCGGGAGTCGCTGCGCCGGGCGCTGTTCGAGCCGGGGGAGTGGGTGCTGCCGGAGCCGGACGCCTTCACGGACGCGGATCCGGACTGGGCCGAGCCAGCCGCCCTGACGACCGCGCCCGTGCTGGAGCCCGCCCCGGCCTGGTCCTGGCATGGCCCCTCACGGCGGGTCAGCGGTCCGGGCTGGGGAGGCTGCCTGGAGATCATCGACTTCCAGCTGCGCACCGGCCGCTGGATGCAACCGGACGAGGAGTACGCCGGCGCGGTGCTGCTGTTGGAGACCTCCGAGGAGTTGCCCTCGGCGAGCTTCGTGACCCGGGTGCTGATGTGCATGGGCGAACGGGGCCTGCTCGGCCGGTTCGCCGCCGTGCTGGTCGGTCGGGCGAAGGCCCGCTTCCTCGGGACGCCGAACCCTCGTGAGCAGCGGCAGGCCTACCGGGAGCAACAGCACCAGGCCGTGCTGGCAGCGCTGACTGAGTACGCGCCGGATGCGGTTGTGGTGCTCGACGTGGACTTCGGCCACACAGACCCCCAGCTCGTTCTTCCGCACGGCGGTGAGATCACCGTCGACGGCCGGGCCCGGAAGATCACCGTCCGGTACTGACGCTGCACCACGCACTCAACCGCCGGGGCCGGAGCCGCCTGGCGCGTCCGGAGACGAGTGACCTCGTGCATGGTCGGCAGCGGGTGGTCGTTGACCTGGTCGGCAGCGAGTTCGGTCATTCGCCGGCGCACTCAGACCCTGAGAGTCGACGTCGGCAAGCAGGGTGAGCGGGGGAGGATCGGCGGCGACGGCGCAACCGAGCCCCTCGCCGAGGTAGAGGTGGGCAACGTCGTCCAACCGGTCCGGGGCTGCGGCTGCGCGCTCGGCTCGGGCTGCCCAGGTGACGTCGTTGTCCAAGGTCACCGGACCGGCCACCATCGAGCCCCGCACCTCGACGGCAGAGCTCACCGACCAGGAACGGCGCGTCGGACAGGTGCAGCAGTCGGCCCGACTTGCGGTCGACCGGATCAGCGGCGCTCACCACGGCCATCCGCGCAGGCCCCGCCCCGCCGGCCAGGGCCCGTCCGGCCACGGCCCGTAGCGTCCGGGCCACCGGGTCCGCGTGCTCGTCAGGACGGCTCAAGGGCTGGACGAGAGGCTTGGCGGCGCGGACCAGCGAAGCCTGGCGGGCCCCTCCAGGCCGGGGGCGGCGGATCTGTGCCGCCCCCGGCGGAGGAGTGGAGTGTCACGAACTCCGGTCGAGGTCCGTGTGCATCACGCCGCCTCCTGCTCAGCGGGGTCGGCGGACGCGACGAGCCGCTCGAGCTGGTCCAGGTCGAACGCGTGGCCCATCGCGAGGAACCCGGCGCGGTTGGGGTGTAGGTGGTCGCCGGGTCCACCCAGCGACGAGTTGGTGTCGTAGGCCGGCAGGAGCCGGCCGGGGTTGGCCGGGTCCTCGGTGGCCGCCGAGAAGTCGACCACCGCGTCGAACATCCCGCTGGTGCGGATGAAGTCGTTGACCGCGCGCCGCCGTGCGTCGGTCTCGGCCGTGCCGTAACTCGCCAGGGACTCCTCTGCGCCACCCGAGGGCGTCAGTGTCGCACCGATGATCGGGATTCCGTGGGCGTGGACCCGGTCGATGATCTCCTGCATGCCGGCGATGACCTCGTCGGCGGTGGCGCCGCCGCCACCGATGTCGTTGATGCCCTCGAGCAGGATGACCGCGCGCAGGCCGGGCTGGCTGAGCACGTCCTCGTCGAGTCGGTCGATCGCCGGGGGGCCGTCGCACGGTTCACATCCGCCCGGGAGGCGCCCCACCCGGGTGACCATGTTGCCGGCGATGCCCTGGTTGACCACGGAGAGCACGCGGTCGTCGCCCTCGGCCAGCAGGCGGCGCTGCAGCACGTCCGGCCAGCGGTCGTTGCCGTTGATGGTGGAGAAGAACCCGTCGGTGATGGAGTCACCGAGAGCGACCACCGTCGCGGCGTCGTGCCGCTGGACCTCCAGCCCGGTCAGGAAGAACCAGCTCGTGGTGGAGTGCGGGAACGCCTCGTCCGTCACGTCCTCGGTGCGGTCGCCCGCACCTGGATCGGAGAGGTAGGAGGTGGTGAAGGACGCCGCGTGCCAGGTCATCGGCCCGCTGTCGCCCTGCACGTGGACGCTCACCGCGAGGTTGGACCGCTGCGCCTCCTCGTCGCTGAGCGCGATGTCGACCGGATCGCTGTGCACCTCCTCGCCCGATTGCAGCGTCACTGACGGCTGCCCGGCGAAGGTGAGCTGCCGGCTGCTGCCCGGGACGACCGTGGCGCCGCTCTGCTGTAGGGCGACCGTCGCCCGGCCGAAGGTCACCGGCTGGGTGCCGAACCTGTTGCTGAGCCGCACCCGCCACGCGTCACCGCCGACGCTCGGGTGCACGACCATGCGCAGGGTCTGGTCGTGCGCCTGCTCGTCGGGGAAGGCGTACTCCAGCAGCGGCTGCTCCACCCCGGGCGCCACCTCTCCGAGCGGCCCGGGCTGCCCCACCGCGTAGCCGACCGGGTAGGCGCCCTGCGGCGAGGTGGTCCACGACGCCACCCACGGCGCCGTACCTGAGTCTTCCGGTGCCGCCGCGGGGCGTGCGTGCAGGGGCGTCACCCCCGAGGCGGGTGCCGTGAACAGCAGGCACATGATCATCGCGACGGCGGCTGTGGTCACGGGTCGCACTCTCATGCTGTTCCCCCTCGAAGCAGCGACCCCCGCGGGGGTCCGGAGCGTGCCGAGAGCATAGGAAGGCCACTGAGCTATGACAATGGCGCTGATCCGACAATGCCGAACCCTCCCGCCTCCCCAGAGAGGAATGGTGAGTCATACGAATGAGAAGACGTTGCGGAGTAGGTGCTAGGGCTCTGGCCGTCAGCGCCCTGTCGGCCCAGGGTGTCGGGCATGTCATCGCCGGCGTCTTCCCCACCGCTCCGGTTGATCAGTGACGAGTCGTGGGCGCTGGTCGAGCCGCTGATCTCACCCCGTGAGCCGGCGGTGCACGGCCGCACCGGTCGGCCCCGCACGTCGGATCGAGACGCGCTGGAGAGCATCGTCTTGGTGCTCACCACGGGTATCGGCTGGGCCGAGCTGCCCCGCGAACTCGGCTACGGGTCGGGCTGGACGTGCTGGCGGCGGGTGCACGAGTGGCCGAGGCCGGCGTCTTCGACCGGCTGCACACCGCCGTGCTGGAACGGCTGGGCGAGGCGGGAAGGCTGGACTGGTCGCGGCCGAGCTGGACTCGGTCAACGTCCGCGCGAGAAGGAGGGTGAGCTGACCGGGCCGAACCCCACCGACCGGAGACAAGGCCGGCAGCGAGTGCCACCTGCTCGTCGATGCGCACGGGCTGCCGCTCACGTGTTCGTATCGGGCGCCAATCGGCACGACAGCCTCTTCGTCGACTCGATTCTCGACGGCATGCCGGCCATCAAGCGCGGCGGCCGCGGCCTCCCGCGGCGGCGGCCGGTGAAGCTGCGCGGCGACAAGGGGTCACTTCACGAGACAGCCGGGTGAACGAGCCCGCCTTGAACAGGGCAACGACCGCTCACAGCTGACCATGCACTTGGTCGTGAGCGGTCCATTCGAGGACGGTTCGCCAGCGCTGACCGGGGCTGTGTGGCTAGCTGCACTCGGTCGGGTAGAGGACGTGGTCAGTGTCAGGCCGTCCGGCGAGCTCGTGACTGCGTTAGGAAGTGGCAGTCTTCGGGCCAAGACGTGGATCACCTGAGACGCTCCGTCGATCATGACGAGTCCTGGGAGCGACCCCGCTCCGTTCGCGGTCGGCGGGGTCCATCCTCAGCTCGCGAAGGCGGACGGCGGCAGAGGGGGCGTCATGGCGGATGGAAGGATGCTCGGGGCGGCGGCGGTGTTCGCGGCGACGACGGCGTTCACCACGGCCGTCTCGATGCGAGAGCAGCATCTTCCCGACGAGCCGCTGGGGTTCCGAGTCCCCGGTCGGGTCCCCGTTCACCTGGCGCTCGGACTGGGGTCCGGGCTCGCGGCGCCGTGGCCGATGCCGATCATTGCGGTGGCCGCCGCGATTCGAGCCAAGCCTGGCCTCAGGTGGCCCCAGCGGACATGCGCGAGTATCGGCGCCGCCGTCCTCGTGGGAACGCTGATCGAACCTGCCTCGTGGGGACTACGGCCCCGGTCGTCCTCGGCGCGAGCGACGGTTCCGCTGCACCTCCTGTCCGGCGCGGCCTTGTTCCTCGCGGGCACACGAACAACCGAGTAGGGCCGAACGAGTTGCCGGCGCTGTAGAGCTTGCGTACGCGGCTGCGGCCGAGTGTTCTCCACGGGGCGTCGCTCCCGGATGACGTCATGTGCTGACCTGAATGGCGTTCAGGCGTGGAACTGAGAATCCGGGTGGCCCCTGTCGGGAAGTGCCGGTCCGGGCTGGATGTGGTGCGCGGCCGCCCGTCGACGTCGTGGTGGCTTGGTCGTGCGAGGGCGGTCTGGAGTCGGGCGCCGGGGCTGCGCTGTGGGCCGTTACGTGTGCTCTGAGCGCGAGGATTAGATGGGCTCTTCCCTGCAGCTCCTGCGGGTGGCCGCGTGCTCGGTTGGGCGGGGCGACCGTCGAGGGCGACGGCCGGGCGGTGAGTTCTCGGCGAGCGACGCCGCTGTAACGCTCACCGCGTGCCGCGAGGCGTGACGGTACGAGGTCATGCATCTTCTACTCATCCAATACTTTCGGCAGCAGCCTGCCCAAGCCATCGACGTCAACGCCACGCTGGCTGCGCCACCTGCATGTTCGACGTGAGTCAACCGTGGTCAACCAGCCCGAGATCAAATCGCAGGCTTGGCTGTGAGTCCGCTGGAGGCGCGGGCGTCCAGCATTCCATGGACCAATCGGAGGACGACTGGAGTAAGTCTGCGGCGCTACAGCCGTCACCCAGTGGTCGCTCAGCCTCATCTTCAGGCGAGAGAGGTCGCCCTGCACACCTGGCGGGATGGTGACGACTCCGGCCCGACAGTCCCCCGACGCTGCTGTGCCGCCCCGTTCGGCGCCTTCTCAGCAGCGGACTCGGCAATGGGGTGACACGCCCGAGCGCGGGTGCGAGTTACAGCAACGGATACAGCAATGCGCTTCAAACGGCGGCGAATCAGACCGGACGCCGACGGACGTCCCGGGCCGCTGACCTGCGCTGGTAGGACTTTGGCGAACCGCAGTGGACCCCTCGAATGTGACCGGGGGTCAAGGGGTCGCAGGTTCAAATCCTGTCAGCCCGACAGTGGAACTGCAGGTCAGAGGCGGGTCAGTCCTTAGGGCCGACCCGCCTCCCGCGTGAGTACAGCAACCGCACCGCAACCAGAACCGCAACGCGGTTCGCACCGCAACGTCATCAGCGGATCGCCTGGCCGAGCTTGTCGGCCGCCTCGCGCTGCTGCACCGGGGCCACGTGGCTGTAGATGTCGGCCGTGATGGCGTAGGAGCTGTGCCCGAGGTGTTCCTGCACCACCTTCATGTGCGTGCCCGCGGCGAGCAGGAAGCTCGCCGCCGAGTGACGCAGCGTGTGCAGGCGGACGCCGCGCAGGCCGGCTCGCTCGGCCAGTGCCTCGAACCGACGCAGGGCGTTGCGCGGTTCCAGCGGCGTGCCGATCTCCGACGTGAACACGAGCCCGCTGGCCTGCCACAGGCTGCCTGCGGCGAGCTGCTCCGCGGCCTGGCGCTTGCGGTGCGCCCGCAACGTCTCGACGGCGGGGACGGGGAGCGGCACGGTGCGCCGCGACTTCTCGGTCTTCGGCAAGCCCAGCCCTGGACCGGCAGACGTCCGCGACAGCGTCCAGCGCACCCGGATGACGGCCGCATCGAGGTCGACGTCTCGCCAGTGCAGGGCCAGAGCCTCACCGCGGCGGAGGCCGGTCGCCAGCATCACACGGTGGAGGGACTCCGGGCGGTCCCCGCGGATTGCCTCGAGCAGCGCCTCCACCTGCTGGGCGGGGAGGTGACCCCGTCTTCGCGCTCGACGGCCGGGCGTTTGACCAGGGCGGCCGGATTGCGCTGGATCAGCCCGTCCCGGACCGCGACGTCGAGGGCGGCCCGGAGCACCGTGTAGATCGTCCGGACGGATGACGCAGAAAGGCCGGCGCGGCGCTTGGCGAGCACCAGGGCCTCGACGTCGGGGGGGGCGAAGCCGGTCGAGGGGCGGGCTGCCCAGCTTCGGCACCAGATGGCTGCGAGCAATGGTCGCGTACAGGTCGATCGTCGCCGGCTTGCGGTCGCTCGCCGGCAGCGCCTTCGTCGTCCAGTCCTCCAGCCAGACGGCCATCGTGATCGACGCATCCTTGACGGGGGCGCCAGCCTCGACGCGCTCCCGCAGCTCCCGGAGCTTCGCCCGCACCTCCGCCTGCGTCCTGCCGCTGACCTCCCGCCGCCTCACCTCGCCGACGTCGTCTCGATAGGTCAGGGCCGAGTACCACCGTCCGTCGGCCCGCATGAAGATCGACCCCTCGCCGTTCCCCCGCTTCGCCATAGGACTCCCTCACACCGCCGGGACCCGATCGATCGGACTCTGCTGCAGGAGCGGCCGCTACGCCCGTCCTACAGTCCTCCCATGTCGATCCCGTCCAGCGCCGGCCGGGACGTCGGCACGCTGCTCGACGGCGTCGAGGGACGGGCGCCCACCAAGGCCGTCGAGGCCGCAGCCGAGACGCTGGCGCAGAGGCTCGGCGCACGCGAACTGACCTTTCTGATCGCCGACTTCAGCGGGCGCGCCGTTGTGCGTCTCACGACGGGTGCTGTCGGGGGCGAGGGCGCACGGACCCAGGCCGGTGCGCGGGCGGAGACGGTGCCGATGGCGGGCACCGTGTACGAGCGGGTGCTGCGGACCCAGGAGATCGACGTGCAGCCGCTCGACGACGGGGCCCGGGTGATCGCCCCGGTCACCGACCGCGGGGACGCGATCGGGTTGATGGAGCTCGTCCTGCCCGGCGAGCCCGGTCCGGCATCCGTCGCCGAGGTCGCCGCGGCCGCGCACGCGTTGGCTTACGTCGTGATCGCCGCGCGCCGGTACACCGACGTGTTCGAGTGGGGGCAGCGCACCACGCCGTTCTCCCTGGCTGCTGAGATCCAGCGTCGGCTGCTGCCGGCGTCCTACACGTGTGAGGCCGGGCAGTTCACCCTCGCCGGCTGGCTGGAACCGGCCGCCTCGGTCGGGGGTGACACCTTCGACTTCACGCTGAACGACGACGCGCTGCACGTGTCGATCACCGACGCGGTCGGCCACGAGGTCGAGGCCGCGCTGCTGGCCACCCTCCTCGTGGGAGCGCTGCGCAACGCCCGCCGCAGGGGCCTGTCCCTCGACGCGCAGGCCTGGTACGCCAACCACGCGCTCGCCGACAACGCAGCCGCCGGGCAGTTCGTCACCGGGCAACTCGTCCGGGTGGACCTGTCGGCCGCCACCGCGCAGATCGTGAACGCCGGTCACCCGTTGCCCCTCCTGGTGCGCGACGGCCGGGTGCAGGTCATCGGACTGGACGTCGAGCCGCCCTTCGGTGTCGTGCCCGGCAGGTCCTTCCGGGTGCAGCGCCTCCCGCTGCAGCCGGGTGACCGGGTCGTGTTCCTCACTGACGGCATGCAGGAGCGCAACGCCGCCGTCCTCGACGTCGCGGCGGCTCTCCGCGACACCACCGACCTGCACCCGCGGGAGGTCGTGCAGGAGCTCGGCGCGGCGGTGCTGCGCGCGACCGGTGGCGACCTCCGCGACGACGCCACGATGGTGTGCCTCGACTGGTACGGGGGTCCGCCGCGCGGGAGCGACAGCGTGCACGGCGCCGACGCCGCACGGGCGTCGTCCGCGCGGACTCCGCGCCGCCGGAGTGCCTGAGCGGCGGCCCGACCAGCGCCGGTGCGGGAACCCGGCGTTCCCTTCTCAACTGCGACTTAGCCGGCGGGGAAGCAGGCCCATACGTGCTTGCGGTCGCCGGCGACAGCCCAGCCGCGCTCGACGGTCAGGTGCGCGACGATGCGCAGCCCCATGCCGCCTCGTGCAGGGTCACGGCCGAGCGCGGGCTCGGGCCCGTGGTGCGGATCCCCGTCGCTGACGTCGAGCAACACCCACGCTGCCGTCCGCACCGCGCGTACCAGCACCGGCGCCCGGCCGTGCCGGAGCCCGTTCGAGGCCAGCTCGTCCACGGCGACCACGAGGTCATCGAGGACCGCTCCGTCTGCGCCGGCCCGGTGCAGGGCGTCGGCCACCCACGCGCGCAGCCCGGCCCGGACGGAGCGCAGCTCCGAGAGCTGAGAGATCTCGGCTTCGTACTGGCGTCCCGTGCTCTCAGGACGTGGCCGTCGTGGCCAGAGCTCCTGGTCCATGTCCCCGTCCCGGTAGGCGGCGTCGGTGGAACCGTTCCCCGCTCCCACCTGCTCGAACCAGCGCATCCACAACCGCCGTCCACTCCGTGTCCAGCCACGCGCAGCGGTCCGCATCCAGTCCGCAAAGAGTCCGCAGAAGGGTCGAGGAGTGCCCATCCTGGCCGTCGCTGGTCAACGACGAGCGACACCGTGAAAGCTCAGCTCAGGACGGCGATCCGGGCGTCTGGCGAGGTCAGCATGACACCGGCTGGGGGCGGAGCATCCGCACTGGCAGGGCGGGGGTCAGGAGTTCGAGTCCCCTCGGCTTCACCACGACGACCAGGCCGTTCTCCCCCGGACACCTCGGCGAAGAGGGTCCGGCTCTGCGCGGCGGCGGCAGCGCAATCGAGCCGCAGCCCTGCGTCGGGCTCGGATGCCGCATGCTCGGTGCACCAGGCCAGCGCTGCCTCGATGTCGTCCCGCTCGAGCGCCAGTCGCCGCAGCCACCGCGCCTGCCCGCCGCCGCGCAGGTCGGCCTCGGCTCGCTCGGCCAGGTCGGTGAGGTGGTTGCCGTGCGCGCGGGCGATCCGGTCCTCCTCGGCGGACTCGGCCAGCCGCTGGCGGGCGTACTCGCGGATGGTCTCCAGCAGGTGGTAGCGGGGGCCGGCGTCCCGGTCGACGGGCTCGCGGTCGGCGATGACCAGGGACCGGTCGACCAGCCGGCCGAGGACGTCCACGACCGTGGCCCGATCGAGGCCGTCACCAGTGGCGACGGCCTGCACCGCGTCGAGCGTCCAGCCGCCGCGGAACACCGACAGTCGTCCGTCGCAGGAGCACCCGCTCCGGCTCGGTCAGGAGCTGGCAGCTCCAGTCGACGGTGGCCCGCAGGGTGCGCTGGCGTGCCTCGGCGGTGCCCGGACCGGTGGTCAGCAGGGCGAAGCGATCGCCCATCCGGTTGGCGAGTTCCTCGACGGGGAGCGCCGCCACCCGCGCGGCGGCCAGCTCCAGCGCCAGTGGATGCCGTCGACGTGCCGGCAGATCTCGGCGACCGCGACGGCGTTGTCCTCGCCGAGGCGGAAGTCGGGCCATGGGCCGCGGGCGCGGTCGACGAAGAGCTGGACGGCGGTGCTGGCCGCCAGGTCGGCGGGCACCGCGTCCCCGGCGGGCAGGGGGAGCGGATCGAGGGCGCTCGGGACCTCGCCGCGAGCGGCGAGCGGTTCGCGGCTGGTGGCGAGCAGCCGCACCCGTGAGCAGGACTCGAGGAGTCGTTCGGCGAGCAGGGCGCAGGCGTCGGCGAGGTGCTCGCAGTTGTCGAGGACCAGCAGGGCGGCGCGGTCGCGGAGGTGGCCGAGGAGCTGCTCCTCGGCGGTCGTGGTGGCGACATCGCGGACCTGCAGCGCGGTGAGGACGGCCTGGGGCACCTGCGCCGGGTCGGTGACGCCGGCGAGCCGGACGAACCCCACGCCGTCGGGGAAGCCGTCCGCGACGGCCCGGGCGACCATCCGCTGGAGCTCGGCCTCGCGGCCGAGGTAAGGACGTCAGCCGGGGCGGCAGCGCCCGCGGCACCGCGCGCGGCGTCGACTGCACGGTAGGGGTCGTGGCGACCCGGCGGGCGGTGTCAGGTCGGCACGCTGCTGCAGGATGGCCTCCTGCAGATCGCGTAGCTCGGCGCCGGGCGCCAGGCCGAGCTCGGCGTCCGGCACCCCGCGAGCCCGCTGGTAGGCCGTGAGCGCGTCGGCCTGCCGTCCGGCGCGGTAGGGGGCGAGCATCAGGCGACTGTGCAGCCGCTCGCGCAGCGGATGGGCGGAGGTGAGCGCCTCCGGCTCAGCGAGTACCTCGGTGTGCCGGCCGCCAGCTCCAGGTCGATGGGCTCTTCACGGGCCGCCAGCTGGAGCTCCGTCAGCCGGGCGGACTCCGGCCCCGCCCACCGGGCGTCGGCGAACTCGGCCAGGCGCGGCGCCCCGCCAGCAGGACAGCGCCTCCCGGTACAGCGTGGCGGCGGCGACCGGATCGGAGTCCGCGACGCCGCGGGCCGCCGCCACCCGGTCGGTGGAGCGGAGCGCGTCGACCTGGTGCGGGTCGACGTCGAGGAGGTAGCGGGGCGGGCGGGTGAGAACCAGCGCACTCGGAGCGCCCGCGGAGCCCAGTGCCCGGCGCAGCTTGGACACCCGGACCTGCAGGGCGTTGCCCGGATTGCCGGACAGGTCCTCACCCCACAGCCCGTCCACCAGGACCGGAAGCGCGACCACCCGGCCGGCGGACAGCGCCAGCAGTGCGAGCAACTCCCGCTACCCCACCGCCGGGTAGCGGCCGCACCTACCCCTCGACGACCACCTCGACCGGCCCCAGGACGCGGATCTCCGTGCACGCCTCTCTCGGACCAGTCCGGCGAGGCGCCGATTCTCGACCGCCCAGATAGCGCAGGCAACGACTTGGCGGGCGATCGGCGATCTACCGGTCAGGGGACGGACAGCGTTCGGACAGCGCGCCGCGGCACGGTCTGGGACGACCCACCCGCACAGGAGGCGCCATGATCTCGATCCACGTGCCGGCGATGAGCTCGAGGCAGGACGTCCGGGCGATCAGCGCCCGGATCTGCGACGTGCCGGGCGTGCAGACCCTCCAGGCCGACCTGGCCACCCGAACCGTCGAGGTGACCGGGTGCGCCGATCCCTGCGCGGTGGGCGCCGCCATCCGCGCCGCCGGCTACGCCCTCGACCCGCGGGCCGACGGCTCCTCACTACCTGCACCAGCCCGAACAGGAGGACCTTCCGTGGACACCTTCTTCTCCACCGACACCACCGGCCTGCCCGAGGCCACCACCACCCGGGTCGTCGAGCTGGCCGACGGAGAGACACTCGACCTCCGGCCCGCCCCCGTCGCCAAGCGCCTGGGCGAGACGACGGTGCGCATGCTCGGCTACAACGGGTCCGTCCCCGGCCCCACGCTGAGGGTGCAGCAGGGCTCCGAGGTCGTCGTGCACGTCACCAACGACACCGACCTCGAGACGACCGTGCACTGGCACGGACTGCGCCTGCAGAACCGGTACGACGGGGTGCCGCACGACACCCAGCAGCCGATCCCACCCGGCGGCGGCTTCACCTACCGGCTCTCGTTCCCCGACCCGGGCCTGTACTGGTACCACCCGCACATCCGCGAGGACTACACGCAGGAGATGGGCCTCTACGGCACCATCCTGGTCGAGGCCACCGAGCCGGACTACTGGCCGCCGGCGCACCGTGACGTCGTCCTGACCGTCGACGACGTGCTCATCGAGGACGGCGTCATCGCGCCGTTCAGCCGGACCGAGACCAACTACGCCGCGATGGGCCGCTACGGGAACGTGCTCCTGGTCGCAGGCGAGACCGACCTGACGCTCACCGCGCACGCCGGCGAGGTCGTGCGGCTGTGGCTGACCAACACCGCCAACAGCCGCGTCTTCGACGTCCGGCTGCCCGGGGCACGGATGAAGCTGGTCGGGGGCGACAGCGGCCGGGTGGAGCACGAGGAGTTCATCTCCTCCGTCGTGCTGGCACCGTCGGAGAGGGCCGTGGTCGACGTGCTGTTCGAGCAGCCGGGGGAGCTCACCCTCGAGCACCACACCCCCGACCGCACCTACCGGCTGGCGTCGATCACGGTCACCGGTGAGACCCCCGAGCCGTCACTGCGCCAGGCGTTCGAGGAACTGCGACGGGCACCGGAGCTGGCAGCCGAGCGCGAGCAGCTCGGCGCGTGGCTGACCGCACCCCCGGACAAGATCCTGGCCGCGGTCGCCGAGATGGACGACCCCGCCGCCGACCGGACCGGGCCGATGTCCTACGCGTGCCCGATGCACCCCGAGGTCGTCAGCGACCAGCCCGGCCGCTGCCCGAACTGCGGCATGAAGCTCATGGCCACCTCGGCGGCCAGCGTCGCCGGCCACGACATGGGCCACGACATGGGCCACGACATGGGCCACGACATGGGCCAGAGCGAGGCGCGACACGACTCGTCAGCGACGGCGCACGCCGGCGCCGCGCACACCCATGTCGGCCACGCGTCCGGGACCGCCGACGGGATCGAGTGGGAAGACGACATGGCGGAGCTGAACCGTCAGACCACCCCGGCGACCATGCGCTGGAAGCTGCTCGACCGCACCACGGGCGGCAACAGCCCGCCGATCGACTGGCAGTTCACCGCCGGCGAACGGGTGAAGATCCGGCTGGTCAACGAGATGGACTCCGACCACCCGATGCACCACCCGTTCCACATCCACGGTGCCGGGCGCTTCCTCGTGCTGTCCCGCGACGGCGTGCCCGAGCCCAACCTCGTGTGGAAGGACACCGTGCTGATCCGCACCGGCCAGACCATCGACATCCTCTTCGACGTGACCAACCCCGGGTTGTGGATGGCGCACTGCCACATCGCCGAACACATGCACAGCGGGATGATGTTCGGCTTCACCGTCGTGGCCGGTGCGACATCGTGAGCGCCGCAGCACGCGACGCCACAACCCGGCCGTACGACGTCGTCGTGGTCGGCGGCGGCCAGGCCGGCCTGGCCGCCGCATGGCACCTGCGCGAGCGGGGGCTGCACTACGTGGTCCTGGAGGCTGCGGCGGAGTTCGGGCACTCCTGGCTATCGCGATGGGAGTCACTGCGGCTGTTCAGTCCGGCCGAGCACGACTCGTTGCCCGGCCTGCCGTTTCCTGCACCGGCCGGCAGCTACCCGGGCAAGGACGCCGTCGCCGCCTACCTGCGCGACTACGCCGCCACCTTCGACCTGCCAGTCGAGCTGGGTGCGTGCGTCACCACACTGCAGCACACCGACGCCGGGTTCCGGCTCGCCACGGCCGACCGGACGTACACCGCCCGGCAGGTCATCGTGGCCACCGGGCCGTTCCAGACCCCGTTCGTCCCGCCGCTGGCCGCCGGTCTGGACGCCTCGGTCACCCAGCTGCACAGCACCGCCTACCGCAGTCCCGACGCCCTGCCCGCGGGGCCGGTGCTGGTCGTCGGCGGCGGCAACTCCGGTTTCCAGATCGCTGCGGAGCTGGCCGCGACCCGGCCGGCGGAGCTGTCGGTCGGCTCGGTCCCCCCGGCGCTGCCGCAGCGACTGCTCGGCCGGGACCTGTTCTGGTGGCTGACGCGGCTGGGCCTGATGCGCGTGACCGCCGGCTCCCGGCTCGGCCGCCGGATGCAGTCCCGCGGCGAGTTCCTCATCGGCAGCAGCCGGCGCGGCCTGCGGCGGGCCGGCGTCCGCCTCCGGCCGCGGCTGGTCGACGCCGCCGGCCGCACCGTGCGGTTCGCCGACGGCACCAGCCGCGAGGTCGACGTCGTCGTCTGGGCGACCGGCTTCCGGTCCGACTACTCCTGGATCGACGTCCCGGGGGTGCTGCGCGACGGCCGCGTGGTCCACCGCCGCGGCGTCACCGACGTCCCCGGGCTGTACGTCCTCGGCCTGTCCTGGCAGCACACCCGCGGCTCGGCCCTGCTGGGCTTCGTCGCCGACGACGCCGCCCACGTGGTCGACGCCGTTGCGAGGAACAGCGCCCGAGTCCCCGGGCCGTGTGGTGCGCCCTTTGCGCAGGCGACCCTGCGCCACGTCCGGAACTGACCGCAGAGCACCGGAAGGAGACCGCCATGCCCGGCAACGAGAAGGTCCTCGCGTTCCCCGTCTACCCCGGCGTGACGCCGCTGGACCTGATCGGCCCGCTCACCGTGCTCAAGACCCCCGGCATCGGGGGCGCGCGGTACCGCACGGTCGTGGTCGGCGAGCGCGCCGAGCCGCTGGCCACCGACACACCGCTGCAGCTGCAGCCGGCCGCCACCTTCGCCGAGGTGCCCGACCCGTGGGCGGTGATCGTGCCCGGCGGCGGCGCGAGCACCCTCGCCGCGACGGAGAACGAGGCGCTGCTGTCCTACGTCCGCTCGGCCGCCCCCGGGGCGCAGGTCGTCGGTGCCACCGGCAACGGGGCGCTGGTGCTGGCCGCCGCCGGCCTGCTGCGCGGCAAGCGGGCGGCGATCCACTGGGCCTACCAGGAACCGCTGGAGGAGCTGGGCGCGGTCCCCGCTCCCGAGCGGTGGCTGGTCGGCGGCCGGCTGCAGACGGCCGCCGGGGGCACGGCCGGCTTCGAGCTGGCGCTGCTCCTGCTGGCCCGCCTGCGCGGCCGGGCCATCGCCGGGTTCGGTCAGCTGTCCGCGGAGTACGACCCGCAGCCGCCGTTCGGCCGGGTAGGGCCGGACCCCGCTGACGACGAGCTCGCCCGCACGCTGCGCCACCCCGGCAGCGCGCCGACCGCCGAGCCCGGGACGGGTGACGAGCGGCTCATCGCCCTCGTGCTCTACCCGGGGCTGACCGTGCTCGACCTGATCGGCCCGCTGCAGGTGCTCACCATGCTGCAGAGGTTCGCACCGGGCTACCGCCCCGTGACCGTGTGGGCCCGCCGCGAACCCGTGCCGACCGACGCCGGTGTGTCGGTGGTCCCGGACCGGACGTTCGAGGAGGTCGCGCACCCGGCGATCGTGCTCGTGCCCGGCGGCGCGCTGCCCACCATCCGCGCGATGAGCGACCCGCTGGTCCGCGACTACGTGCGCTCCGCCGCCGCCTCCGCCGACCTGGTCACCTCCGTGTGCACCGGCTCGCTGATCCTCGGCGCGGTCGGGCTGCTGGAGGGTCGCCAGGCCACGACCAACTGGTTCTACCCCGGGATCCTCGAGAGCCTGGGCGCCACGTACCAGCAGCGCAGATGGGTCGAGGACGGCAACCTGATCATGTCCGCCGGCGTCTCCGCCGGCATCGACATGGCCCTGCACCTGGCGGCCCGCCTGACCGACGAGGCCACCGCCCGCCGGGTGCAACGGGCCATCGACTACGACCCGCAACCGCCCTGGGGCGGCATCGACTACGCCCGCATCCCGCGGCTGCCGCGCGCCATGCGGGGAGCGATCAGCCTGGCCGCGCCCGCGGTCGCGGCCAGGTCCAAGCGGCTCACCCGAGCCGAGCGCAGCAAGGCCGCGGACACCCAGTTGGTGACCCGTCCCTGAACCCCGGTGGTGGTTTGGGAACTAAGCCGGACATGCTCGAACACCGACGCCGACCCGTCGAACGACAGGCCGGCATCGGTGTCCTGAATCAGCCCAACCACGGACCCCCCGGCCGCCGTGACCGGTGGGCAGAACACCAGCAGCCCTCGTCGGCTCGCCATGCACAGGCCCGGCTCAGCTCCCCGGGCTCGCGTCGGTGCGGCCGGCAGTCACCCCGCGGAGGTAGGCCAGCGTCAGCAGCAGCGCCAGGATGGTCAGCGGCCAGCCCAGCAGCAGCTTGCCGACGGCGAGCAGGGCGGGCCGGTCCTCTCCGTACGGGAACGCCTGTACGCCGGCGCGGATGGCGAACACCAGCGACCAGCCGACCGTGGCGATCATGAAAGTGCGGCGCAGGCCGGCATCGGTGCGCCACCGACCTCGGCGTCTGTACAGCAGACCGTGGATGATCCCCACCAGCGGCCGGCCGATAGCTGCCGAGGCCGCGAAGACGACCGCGTAGGCGGCATCGACGTAGATGGCGGGCAGGAAGAACCCGCGGGCCTCGCCGGACCGGGCGGCGAAGACGACGGCGACCGTGAGCCCGGCCAGCCCGGCCAGGGCCTGCTCGAGGGTCTTCCTGCGGACCAGTCGCAGCACGAGGATGGCCAGGCCGGTCGCGACGGCGACACCGATCGCCGCGGCCAGGGCCGTCGAGCGCGGGGCGTGCGCGCCGGCGATCGCGTTGACGGCCACGAACACCAGCGGCGGTAGACCGCCGTCGACCGAGCACGCATCCCGCCGACGAGATCGAACACGTGCGGTCGCGTCGAGGCCGCAGCCGTTGCCCCGGCACCGACCTGCCGCTTCTGGTCGCCGCTCGAGCCGGCGCCCGTGCGAGGAGCGACCTGCGTCCCGTTCATCGGTTGCCCCTCTCGAGCCGCCCCGCGACCTCGTGGTGTCAGGTCGCCACCGTGGTGGTCCGGGCTGTCGAGTCGCTGTCCGTCGGCTCCTCGCGCCCGCCGTCGATGGCGTCGGTCGGGTCAGCGTCGGGACAGGACCCGGACAGCGCCTCCCAGCAGCGTCTCCTCCGCAAGCCCCACCCCACGCCACCCGCAAGTACATGGGCAGCGCCACGGAATGGGCGGCGCCACACCACCGTTCGTCGGTACCCCACGGGGGTACTTTCGGGAGGAGAAGTCATGAGCACTCACGAGACGTCGACACCGACCTCCATCACGACGCCGGAGGTGGACGTCCCGCACGAGCACCGGCCCGGGGCCCCGATCGGACACAGGGCTGGAACCGCGCACGACAGCCGGGTAGGGGTTGCCCCGCCGCCCCGGAGGGCGCTGCGGATGCCGGTGGCGGTGTGGGCGATGGTGATCGGCGCGTTCGCGATGGGCGCCGACGAGTTCATCGTCGCCGGCGTCGTCCGCGAGATCGCTGCGTCGCTCGAGGTGACGATCGGGGCGGTCGGCCACTTCGAGAGCGCCTACGCGCTCGGCGTGGCCGTCGGGGCGCCGCTGTTCGCCGCGCTGGGCACCCGTTTCCCGCGCCGGTCCGTGCTGCTGGCCACGACCGGGGTGTTCCTCGCCGGCAACCTGCTCTCGGCGCTCGGCCCGACCTACGGCGTGATCATGAGCGGCCGGGTCGTCTCCGCGATGGCGCACGGGGCCTTCCTCGGGATCGCCGCGGTCCACGCCGCCGAGCTGGTCGACCCGGCCCGCAAGGGGCGCGCGGTGGCCACCGTGTTCATGGGGCTGACCGCCTCGACCGTCCTGGGCGCCCCCATCGGTGCGGCCGTCGGCCAGGCCCTGGGCTGGCGGTTCACCTTCTGGACGCTGGTGGTCTTCGGCGGCCTCGCGCTGGTCGGCCTGCTGGCGTTCCTGCCGTCGGGGCACCGCAGCCCACAGCAGCGCAGCCCACAGCAGCGCAGCCCACAGCAGCGCGACGACGGCCACCACGGCACCGAGCACGCGCACGGCCACGACGCCGGAGAGCACGGCCACGGTGGCACCTCCGCCGCGCACCCGGCCGCCGGCCACGGTGCGGCCGTCGACACCGATGGACTGGACGCCCACGCGCTGGCGCACCTGGGCGGCGGAGGACACGGGCCGAGCACGCGCGAGCAGCTGGTCGCGCTGCGCCGTCCGGCGGTGTGGGCGGCGTTGCTGACCACCCTGCTCGGCTACGGCGGCGTGTTCACCAGCTACGTCTACATCGCTCCGCAGTACACCGAGGTGACCGGACTCTCCGAGGTGTGGATCACCCCGCTGCTGCTGCTGTTCGGTGCCGGGCTGTTCCTCGGCAACCACCTCGGTGGCCGCCTGGCCGACCGCTGGCTGGTGCCGTCGGTGCTGGGCACGGTCGCGACGCTGGCGGCGGTGCTGGTCGCGATGACCTGGCTGATCCAGAACACGGTCACCGCGGTGGTCGGGACGTTGGTCTTCGGCGTCGCCGCCTTCGCCGTCGTGGCTCCGCTGCAGCTGCGGGTGATGAACGCGGCCGGGCACGCCCCCGACGTGGCCTCGGCGGCGAACATCTCCGCCTTCACCCTCGGCAGCGCACTGGGCATCTACCTCGGCGGCGCCGCCATCGACGGCGGGCTCGGGCTCGCCTCGGTGAACTGGGTCGGCGGCCTCATCAGCGCCACCGGCCTGGTCATCGCCGTCCTCAACTGGCTGCTCGTCGACCGCCGGCAACCCCACCACCCCGAGGCACACCACCAGCACTGAACCCGACGGGGTCCCGGCCGACGTCGGCCGGGACCCCGTTCCGCCACCTGTCCCCGGTCCGTCCTGACTGATGGAGCAGGAGCACGTCATGCCACACGTCGTCCGCGAGCCAGGCATCCTCTCGGGAACCCGGATGGCGGCCTTCCTGGCCTTCGTCCACGCCGTCAACGACGTCCTCACCGCGACTCTCGGCGCGCTGCTGCCCACGCTGCAGGCGCGGCTGGCCGCCGGGACGACGACGCTGGCCGTCCTGGTCGCAGCCCTCACCATCAGTTCGTCGATCACCCAACCGGTTCTCGGCGCGCTCGCCGACCGGCTGGGGCTGCGCCGTGTCGCCGGCGTCGGGGTGGCGTTGGGCGCGGTGTCCCTGAGCCTGATCGGCGTGGCCGGCAGCGTCCCCGTGCTGCTGCTCCTGCTCGTGCTCGGCGGGCTGGGATCGGCCGCACTGCACCCTGTGTCCACCAGCATCGTCGGTGGTCCTGCCGCGAAGAACCCCGGCCTGGCGGTGGGCCTGTTCACGGCCGGGGGCATGGCCGGCTTCGCCGCCGGCCCGGTGCTGATCCTCTACGTGGTGTCCTGGTACGGGATCGATGCGATGCCCTGGCTGATGCTGCCCGGCGTGCTCCTGGCCGTCGGCGTCGTCGCGCTGCTGCCCGAGTTCGAGCCGCACGGCACCGGGCGGCTGCTGCGGGCGCTGGACCGCCGCCTGTTCACCGGCGCGATGGGGTGGCTGACCGCTGCGGCGACGTCGGCCGGCCTGGCCTTCGTCGCCTTCACCAGTGCGGTGCCCCTGTGGCTGGTGGACGCGCACGGCCTGGCCACCGACGCGCCGCTGCTGGGGTGGACGCTCGGCGCGTTCTCCTTGGGCGCCGGCCTCGGCGCCGTGGCCGGAGGAGCGCTCGCGCCCCGCTACGGCCACCGCCGGACGGCCGTCGTCTCCCTCCTGGCGGCGGCTCCCGCGCTCGTCGCCGTGCTGGTCGCGCCACCCGGTGCGGTCACGATGGTGCTCGCCGGCGTCGCCGGGGTGCTGCTGTACGCCAGCCAGCCACTGTTCGTCGTCGCGGCGCAGGACGCGGCCCCACAGAACCCCACCGCGGCCGCCGGTGTCGTGATGGGGCTCGGGAGCGGGCTCGCCGGGCTGCTCTACATCGGGGTGGGCGCGCTGCAGGGCCTGGTCGGGCTGCCGGCGGCGATGACGCTGACCTCCGGCCTCCTCGTTCCCGCTGCCTGGATCGCCGCCCGGGTCCTCCGCCCCCGGGTCACGGGCGCGGACGGCAGCGGTGGCGGCTAGGCCGGACGGCGGCCCAGGGACTGCACGACTCCGGTCAGCAGCGAGGCCAGGCACAGCGGCACGATGACCGTCCGGGTGAGGACGTCGGCCGCGACGTGGGCGCCCCGGACCGTCGCCGAGACCTCGCCGGCCGGGCCCGCGACGGCCAGGGCGACCTCGACGACCATCGCGTCAGGGGGCGTGCGGAGGGCCGAGCCGGTGTCCGGCTCGCCAGACCGCCACGGGACGCAGTCCCCGGTCGACGGCGACCACGTCCGCCCGCAGGCCCGGTCGCAGCGCCCCCACCTCGTCGTCGACGCCCAGGACCGTCGCCGGGGTCCCGCTGGCCGCGCGCACCGCATCGGGGAGAGGGGCGCCGACGTGCCGGACGCAGCGCCGGACCGTGTCGAGGAGCGTGCTGACGCTGCCGGCGATCGCGTCCCCGTCCACGAGTCGGGCGGTGCCGGCCGAGACGACGGCGTCGAGGTCCCCGATCCGGTAGCGACCCTCGGGCATGCCGGTCGCGGCCATCGCGTCGCTCACGAGGGCCACCGACCCCGGGCCGAGCACGTCGAGCACCATGGCCACGGTGGCGTCCGCGAGGTGGACCCCGTCGGCGATCAGCTCCACCACCGCCTCCTGCCGCGCCGCGGCCGCCAGGCTCGCAGCGACGGGTCCCGGTTCGCGGTGGTGCATCGCCGGCATCGCGTTGAAGAGGTGGGTGACCACGGCGCGGCGCCGATCGCCGAGGAGCCCGGCCGCACGGGTCAACGCCGCGGTCGTCGTCGCGGCGTCCGCATCGGTGTGCCCCACCGCCGGCACGACGCCGGAGTCGACGAGCCGACGGATCAGCTCGGCCGTCCCGTCCAGTTCGGGCGCGAAGGTCATGGCGCGCCACCGCCCGTCGCCGGCGTCCGCGAGTGAGTCCACGAGGCCCAGGTCGACCGGTGACAGGGCAGCCGGGTCGTGCGCTCCACGCCGGGCGGGGGACAGGAACGGGCCCTCGGTGTGGACGCCGGCCACCACGCCCTCGGTCGCGAGCTCCGCGCAGACCCGCATCGCGGTGACGAGCGCGGCGGGCCTGGCCGAGACGAGGCTGGCCACGACCGTCGTGCTGCCCGCGAGGTGGTGGTGCTCGGCGGCACGGCGCGCCGACTCCCGGTCGGAGCCGAACTCCCCTCCGGCACCGCCGTGGCAGTGCAGGTCGACGAGGCCGGGCAGCAGCAGCACGTCCGGCGGGAGGTCCGCACGGGCTGCGCCCACCGGCACCGCCGGGTCGTCCCGGCGGCCGGCGTGGAGGATGCGGTCCCCGACGAGGACGACGGCGCCGTCGGCCACCAGCCGGTCGGGCAGCACGACGCTGCCCACGAGCAGCTGCGGGGAGGCCGGGGCGCCGGGCGGGGGCGTCACCAGGCGACCAGGAAGTTGGGCGGCGGGACCAGCCGGGCGAAGGACGCCGCGGCCCGGTCGACGGCCTGCGCGGCCCCACCGAGGACCAGGTCCCCGTGGCCGGGGAGCAGGACGTCGGGGGAGCGAGCCGCCAGGGCCGCGACGGTGTCCGCGTACTCCACGAGCCGGCAGTCCGGGATGGCCTGCAGGCCCACCCGGCCACCCGAGAAGAGGCAGTCACCGCTCAGCAGGACGCCGCCCGTCGCCCCGACGAGGAAGACCAGGTGGCCGTCGCAGTGGCCTGGGGCGTCGACGACCTCCACGGACACGCCGCCGGAGGTCACCCGGGAGCCCCCGGCGAGCGGCTGCACCTGCGCCGGCCGCAGCCGGTAGTCCGGCGGGTACACGCCGACAGCGCGTGCCCGCGCCACCTGCGTCCGACCCTCGTCCGCGGTCGCCAGCGCTCCCGCGGTGAGCCGGTGACCGAACACGGCGAGGCCGGCCTCCTGCGCCGCGGCCGCTCCGCCGGCGTGATCGGCGTGGTAGTGGGTGAGCAGCACGCCACCGAGCCGGCTCGGGTCACACACCTCGCGGACGTTGTCGAGCCACTGCTCGGCGCCGAGCCCGGTCCCCGCGTCGACGAGGAACCCGCCGTCGCCGTCCCACAGCAGGTAGCAGTGGCAGTCGTGGGGGTCCGTCAGCGCCGCCTCGTCCGTTCCGCTGGCGACCAACCAGACGCCGTCGAGGACCGGGCGGGCGCTCACCGCGCAGGTCCCCCGGGAGGGGAGGAGGGGCCGACCGCCACCACGTCGATCTCCACCAGGATGCCCAGCAGGTCGCTACCGACGGTCGTGCGCACCGGGTACGGCGACGCGAACCGGCGGGCGTAGACCTCGTTGTAGGCCGCGAAGTCCCGCTCGAGGTGCTGCAGGTGGACCGTTGTCTTGACGACGTCGCCGAGACCCAGCCCCACCACGCGCAGGGCGGTCTCGACGTTGTCGATCACCTGCTCGGTCTGCCGTTCGATCCCCTCCGGCACCTGTCCGGTGGCCGGGTCCTGGGGGCCGAAGCCCGCCGTCCACACCACGTCCCCCGCGCGGACGACGTGGCTGTAGGGTCCCGCCGGGGCCGGCAGGTCGGGGCTGGTGTGCGCGGTACGGGTCACGGGGAACTCCGGGGGTCGGACGACTCCTGGGGATGGTCGTCGGGGCGGGGCGTCGAGGTCGACTGGACCGACGTCCAGACCTCGTAGCGGTCGGGGCGGTACCGCGACCGGGCGTACTGGATCGGCCGGCCGGTGGGGTCGGCGAAGACGTCGAGGACCTCGAGCACCGGCGCGCCGTCCGGCAGGTCGAGCAGCAGCGCCTCGCGCTGGACCGCCGCGACGGCACGGACCCGCCGCCGCAGTGACGACGGGACGACGCCCGCCTCGCGCAGGAGGTCGTGGACCGACTGCTCCGG
Source organism: Geodermatophilus maliterrae (assembly GCF_041018925.1). Lineage (NCBI taxonomy): Bacteria > Bacillati > Actinomycetota > Actinomycetes > Geodermatophilales > Geodermatophilaceae > Geodermatophilus > Geodermatophilus maliterrae. The sequence continues at coordinate 34,243 of NZ_JBFNXQ010000010.1, read as the reverse complement.
GTCCCCTTCCTCCAGCAGTCGCTGGAACCGCGCCGGGAACTGGGCGACCTCCACGCACATCGGCTCACCGTCGGCCAGGCGCAGCCGCTCCATCCACACCACGGCCGCGCCCTCCGGCAGGCCGAGCGCCTCCGCCGCCTCGGTGCTCGCGGTCGTCCGCGTGAAGCCCAGCACCCGCGCGGACGGCTGCAGCCCGCGCGCCCGCATGTCCTCGGTGAACGAGGTGAGGAACGGACCCATGGTCACCGTGGGGCGACGGACGAAGGTCCCGTTGCCCCGGATCCGCTCGAGCCGCCCCTGCTGCTCGAGCTCGTCCAGCGCCTGGCGCAGCGTCATGCGGCTGACGCCGAAGCGCTCGGCCAGGTCCCGCTCCGGCGGCAGACGCGATCCCTCCGGGGCGTGTCTGAGCTCCTGGCGGAGGGTGGCGGTGATCTCCAGGTACTTGGGCAGCCCCGACGGCTCCGGGCCGGGAGGCGGCGGGTGGGACGCCATGAGGACTCCTCGACGGAACGGGGCGACCAGGACCGTTGACGCGTTCTAGACCGCAAGCCTAGAATCCGGAACACTCTTTCACAAGATGGAAGCAGCGGGGGTTAGGTCTAGACCAAAGCCGCCGGTCCGGGTGGCAGGTACACCGAAGGGACGAACCTCATGACGGTCCGCAGGATCCGGAGGCGCGCGCCGCTGTCTGCCGCCCTCGTCGCCCTCACGCTCGGCGCCACGGCGTGCGGCGGCGGCACGGGGGGCGTCGCGGATCAAGGTGGTGGGGGCGACACGCTGACGCTCTGGCACATGGAACAGCCGCCGAACCGCGTCGAGGCGTGGCAGGCGCTGATCGACCGCTACAACGAGACCGACCCCGAGTTCCCGGTCGAGCAGCAGGTCCAGGACTGGAACCAGATCTACACCAAGATCGCCGGCGCGGTGCAGTCGAACACCCAGCCGGACATCCTCTTCACCATCCCCGACTTCACCACCTACGTGCGGCCCCTCGGCAAGGTGCGGCCGGTGACCGACGTCGTCGAGGAGCTGGACGGCGAGCACCGGTACATCGAGGCGGCGACCGCGCCCTACACCGACGAGGACGAGGTGTGGGCGGTCCCCATGTACGGGATGGTCCAGATGCTGTGGTACCGCGAGGACCTCCTGGCCGAGGCCGGCATCACCGAGGCCCCCGAGACGTGGGAGGACCTCCTCGCCGCCGCGGAGGCGGCGACGGGGGACGGGCGGAGCGGCATCGCCCTCCCGGCCGGCAAGAACCTCGCCACCGACCAGGTGATCTACAGCTTCATGCTGACCAACGGTGCCGGGGACTTCTTCACCGAGGACGGCCAGCCGGACTTCGACCGGCCCGAGGTGGTGGAGACCTTCGAGTTCTACGACCGCCTCATGGAGTTCTCGCCGCCGGACAGCGCCAACTACTCGTGGGGTGAGCCCCAGGCCGCCTTCAACAGCGGTGCGGCCGCCATGGCGATCGAGAAGGGGCAGTACCTCATGCCCTTCGAGGAGGAGTCGGGCCGCCCGGCGGAGGACCTGGGCTGCGCCCCCATCCCGCAGCCGGCCGACGGAGGGCAGCCGGGCAGCATCTACTACTCGAACGCGGCCATGGTGCTGTCCGAGGACGACGCGCGGGCCGAGGCGGCAGAGGACTTCCTGGCGTGGTTGCTGCAGCCGGAGAACTACGGCGAGTTCCTCAACGCCGAGCCGGGGCTCTTCCTGCCACTGACCGAGGACGGCGTCGAGGCCGAGAGCTGGACGTCCCACGAGGTCATCACCACGTACCGCGACTGCGTGGACCAGATGCTGGAGCAGTCCCGGAGCGGCGCCCTGTTCGGCTTCGTCGGCGGCCAGTACGTCGACGAGATCGGCAACATCTCCGGTCAGAACGTCCTCGCGCAGGTGATCCAGCAGATCGCCGTCGAGGGCAGGGACCCGGCGGAGGCGGTCGCCGCCGGCCAGCAGATGATGCTGGACGCGGTGCAGGGCTGATGTCGAGCACCGCAGCGCCGGGTGCGGAGGGCGGCCTCCGCACCCGGCAGGGAGGGGCGCCGCACCGCTCCGCCGGCGCCGCGGTCCGTCCCCGGCCCCGGCGCAGCCGGCGCGGGGCCGGCACGCTGCTGGGCATCGTCCTGGTGGCCCCGCTGATCCTGCTGATGCTGCTGGTCATCGGGTTCCCGCTGGTCAACACCGTGCTGCTCAGCTTCCAGGACCAGGGTGTCGTCGGCACGCCGTCCTCGTTCGTGGGGCTGCGCACCTACCAGGCGATCCTCGGGGACAGCGCCCTGTGGGAGAGCCTGCGGCGGTCCGGCGTGTGGCTCGTCGGCAACCTCGTCGTCCAGACGGTGCTGGCCATGGCGACGGCCCTGCTGCTCACCCGCGTGGGCCGCTGGTCGAAGGCGGCGCGCACCTGGGTCCTGCTGCCCTGGGTGATCCCGACCGTGGCCGTGGCGGTCATCTGGCAGTGGCTCACCAACAGCAACTACGGGCTCCTCGCGAAGGGCCTCGGCGTCCTGGGGCTGGACGGCGTGCAGTTCTTCGCCGACCCGGACTGGGCGATGCCCACGCTGATCCTCATGAACAGCTGGCACTGGTTCCCCCTCGGCACCGTGATCATCTTCGGGGCGCTGCAGACGATCCCCGGCGAGGTCTACGAGGCCGCCAAGGTCGACGGCGTGAACGCCTGGCAGATGTTCTGGCACATCACGCTGCCCCTGCTGCAGCCGGTGCTCTTCGCGCTCGGCCTGGTCGGGACCCTGTGGTCCTTCAACATCATCGACTCGATCTACCTGGTGACCCGTGGTGGACCGTCCGGAGCGAGCACGACCGCGCCGGTGATGATCTACGACACCGCCTTCAAGGCGTTCCGCGCCAGCGAGGCCGCCGCGATGAGCGTCGCCGCCATCGTCCTGCTCGGCATCCTCGCCTGGCTCTACATCCGCTTCGCCAAGCCCGAGGAGGTGTGAGCGACGTGCACGCGATCCTGGCCCGCATGCCCCGCTGGGCCGCGATGGCGGTCCTCATGGTGATCGTCCTCGGGCCGCTGTACTGGGTGACGATCTCCTCGCTGAAGTCGCGGGAGGAGATCCTGCGCACGACGCCGACCCTCTTCCCGCAGAGCGTCACCTTCGACAGCTTCCGGCAGCTGTTCACGGCGACGGACTACGGGACCTACCTGACCAACAGCTTCATCGTCGCGCTGCTGACCGCGGCGTTCACCGTGCTGGTCGCCTTCCTCGGCGCCTACGGGCTGTACCGCCTGCGCGTGCCGGGCGGGGACAAGATCGCCGGTCTGGTCCTGCTCTCCTACATGATCCCCGGCACGCTGCTGCTCGTCCCGCTCTACCAGGTCTTCGCGCAGCTGCGGATCGTCAACACCCACACGGCGCTGATCCTGGTCAACGTCGCGTTCACGGCGCCGTTCTGCACCTGGCTGCTGCGCGGGTTCCTCCAGGCGATCCCGAAGGAGATCGACGAGGCCGCAGCGGTGGACGGTGCAGGACCGCTGCGGACCATGTTCTCCGTCGTCCTGCCGCTGATGGCGCCCGGGCTGGCCACCGTGGCGGTCTACGCGTTCGTCTACTCCTGGACGGAGTTCGTCTTCGCCTCCCAGCTGCTCGTCGACGACGCGCTGAAGACCCTGCCCATCGGGCTGAGCGCGATCATGGGGCAGTACACGGTGAACTGGGGCCTGCTCATGGCGGGCACCGTCTGCACCATGATCCCCGCGATCGTCCCGTTCCTGTTCGTCGGCAAGTACTTCGTCGGCGGGCTCACCGCGGGAGCCGTGAAGTGACCGAGCCCGGGGGTGCGGGCCCGGCGGAGGAGGCGCTCCCGGCAGGGGGCGGGACCCGGACGGCCGCCGCGGTCTACCAGGACCGCCTGCAGGCGGTGCTCGCCACGGCGCTGCGCGAGGAGGTGCACACCGTGCGCCGGGCGGCCGAGGTCGTCGCCGCGACGTTCTCCGCCCGCGGCGTCCTCTACGTCTTCGGCAGCGGGCACTCGCACATGTTCGCGGAGGAGGCCTTCTACCGGGCCGGGGGCGCGGCACGGGTGTGCCCGGTGCTCAAGCCGCCGTACATGCTGCACGAGGGCGCGGTCCGCAGCACCGTGCTGGAGCGCGAGCCGGGCCACGCCGCCGACCTGCTGTCCGGTTACCGGCTCGAGCCCGAGCGCGACTGCATGCTCGTGGCGTCGAACTCCGGCGCCAACGCCCTGCCCGTCGAGGTCGCCTCCGCGGCCAAGGCGCACGGGCTGCCGGTCGTCGCCATCACGTCACGGGCCTACGCGCAGGCGGTGCGGCACCCGGGGCCGCGGCTGCACGAGGTGGCGGACGTGGTCATCGACAACCACTGCCCTCCGGGCGACGCGCTGGTCCGGCTGGCCGACGACCTGCCGCCGACCGGCCCTGCCTCGACGGTGGTGGGTCTCGCGCTGCTCAACAGCCTCGTCGTCGAGGCCTGCGCGGTCCAGCTGGCGCGCGGCGAACGCCCGGAGGTCTTCCTCAGCGCCAACATGCCCGGTGCCGCGGAGCACAACGAGGAGGCGGTCGCCGCGCTGTCCGGGCGGGTGCCGCACCTGTGACGTCCGTCCGGTCGTCCACGACCGCCCTGAGCCCGAAGGAGAACCGACCCGTGAAGCTGAGTCTCGAAGTGTGGCCCAACATGCCCTGGGGCCGGTTGGAGGCGGCCGGTCCCGCCTGGAACAGCTGGGGCGACAAGCCGGTGACCTGGTGCGCCGAGCGGACCGCCGGGTACGGCTACGACGGCGTGGACTTCATCTTCGCCAAGCTGCTCGACGTCCCCGCCGACCAGTACGACCAGCAACTGGTCGACCTGCGGGCCACCGCGGAGGGGCTCGGCATCGACATCGGGTACCTCGGCTGCCACACCACGTTCGTCAGCCCCCGGGAGTTCGACCGGGAGCGCGGCATCGCCACCTTCGAGAAGGCCCTCGACGCGGCAGCCGTCCTCGGGTGCGGGTCCGTCGTGACCCTCATCGGGGACGGGTACTACGACCCGCCGCTCAACGTCCTGCTCAGCCGCAAGGAGGCATGGCGGCAGTGCCGCGAGGCCATCACCGAGGTGGCCGCGCACGCGTCGCGGCTCGGCCTCAACGTCAGCATCGAGCTGCTCCAGGGGACGATCCTGAACCGCGTCGAGCTGATCGAGCGGATGTTCGACGAGGTCGGTGCCGAGAACCTGCGGATGACGATGGACACCGGCGCGTTCTACGTGGCCGTCAAGCCGTTCATGGACGTCAAGAAGGCGATCAAGCGACTGGGCCGGTACATCGACGTCGTGCAGATCAAGGACGAGGTGGGGCTGCCCACCATCGTCAACACCAACCACATCTGGTTCGGCGGTGGGCTGGTCGACTTCCGGGAGACCTTCGAGGCCCTCTCCGAGATCGACTTCCAGGGCTACGTCAGCGTCGAGTGGGAGGGCTGGCAGGCCGGCGGCACCATCGGGGTGGGCGAGCCGGCCGGTGTCGGCCTGGCGGACTTCGACCGGGTCGCGGAGGAGTCCCTCGAGTTCCTCGGCGAGTTCGGCTTCACCCCCCGGCGGGCCCGGTGACGAGCCGATGACGGCGCGGGCGCCGGTCGCGGACGGCGAGGGGGGAGCCCGCGGGGACCTGGTCCTCGGGGTCGACCTCGGCACGACCGGCGCCAAGGCGCTGCTCGTGGACGTCGCCACGGGCCGTCCCGCCGGACGCGGCTACCGGGCGTACCCGTCGGCGACCTCGGCCGACGGCGGCCACGAGCAGGCGCCGGAGGACTGGTGGGACGCCACGGCGGGCGCCGTCCGCGAGGCCGTCGGCTCCTCGGGGCGCCGGGTCCGCGCCGTCGGGCTCAGCGGGCACATGCACGCCGTCGTCCTCGTCGACGAGGCGAGCCGGTGCGTGCGGCCGGCCATCACCTGGGCGGACCGGCGCAGCGGCCCGCAGGTCCGCAGGCTGCGGGGGTCGGTGGACGCCTTCACCGCCGCGTGCGCCAACCCGGTCGTCGAGGCCTTCACCGCACCCAAGCTGGCCTGGCTCGCCGAGCACGAGCCCGAGTCGATCCGGCGGGCCGTGCGGTTGGTGCAGCCCAAGGACGTGCTGCGGCACCGGCTGACCGGCACGTGGGGCACCGACACCACCGATGCCTGCGGCACGCTGCTCTACGACGTGCACCGGAGGCAGTGGGACCCCTCCCTGTGGCGGCTGTGCGGTGTGGACCGCCCGATGGGCCCCACCGTCTCGTCGTCGGCCGAGGTCGTGGGGGGTGTCACCGAGGCAGCCGCCGTGGAGCTGGGTCTGCCTCCGGGTACGCCGGTGGTGGCCGGTGCCGGCGACGTCTCCACCTCCGCGCTCGGAGCCGGTGCCGTGGCACCGGGCACCGTGTACGTCAACGCCGGGACCGCCGCGCAGGTCACGACGCCCCTGGACGAGCCGGTGCCGGGTCACCACTTCGTCTTCGGCCGTGCGGCGTCGGACGGCTTCCTGGCGATGGCGTCGGTGTACGCCGTGGGCATGAGCGTCGACTGGGTCGCCAGGTCACTCCTGGCCGGGGCGCTCGGCGGCTCGGCGAGCGCGGGATCCCGCCTCGACGAGATGGCCGCCGACGAGCCGGCCGGCTCGTCGGGCGCGGTGTACGTGCCGCACCTGCTGGGCACCAGCGTGCCGACGCACGACCCACGGGTGCGCGGCGCGTTCCTGGGGCTGACGGTGGACCACCGGCCCTCGACGCTGGCGCGCGCGGTGCTGGAGGGCGTGGCCTTCGCCTGTGCTGCGGCGGTGGCCCACGTGGGGCCGCTCGCGGAGGACGTGACCCGGGTGCGGATCGGCGGTGGCCTGTCGGGCTCGTCCGTGTGGGCGGAGACGCTGGCGGCCGTCCACGACCTGCCGGTCGAACGCGTCGCCGCGGACGCCTCGCCCACCGGCGCCGCGATGCTGGCCGGGATGGGTCTCGGCGTGTGGGGGGACGCCGAGGAGGCGGCGCGGGTCTGCGTCGACGTCCAGCCGGTCGAGCTCCCCGCCGCCGAGACGGTGCAGCGCTACCGCGCTGCCCAGCACCGGTACGAGGTCGGCGTCGAGGCACTCACCGAGATGGGGCGCCGCACGGACGCCGACCTGCGCGTTCCGGCGCGGGCGGGCGGCGCCGAGGCGGCGGTGGAGGTCGGGGCGTGAGCGGCCCCGCGGCCGCCGACCGGCTCCTGGGCCGCGTCGACCACGACGCGGTGCTCGAGCTGGCCGAGCGGCTCATCCGGACGCAGGGGCACCAGGACCTGCCGGTGCACGAGCGCGCGGTCGCGGACCTGCTGGCCGACGAGCTCGCGACGAGGCTCCCCGGTGAGCGGAGCGAGGTGTCGCTCCAGGCGGTCGACGGCGGCCGGGCCAACGTGACGGCGGTCGTCCGCGGCGGCATGCCCGGCCCGACCCTGATGCTCAACGCGCACCTCGACACGGTGCCCGGCTACGGGATGCCGGACGCCTACCGGCCGGTCGTGCGGGACGGGCGACTGTACGGGCGGGGGGCAGTGGACATGAAGGCCGCGCTGGCGGCCATGCTGACCTGCCTGGACGTGCTCGCCGCACCCGACGTCGCCTTCCACGGTGAGCTCGTGCTCACCGCCGTCGCCGGGGAGGAGAGCGGCAGCGCCGGCATGCAGGCCCTCGCGGAGGGCCGGACCTCCGGCGCCCCGGCCCGGGCGGACTTCGCCGTCGTCGGCGAGCCGACCTCGATGAGGGTGGCCCGCGCGCACAAGGGCGCCATGTGGATCGAGGTGGAGTTCGAGGGGGTCGCGACGCACGGCAGCGTGCCGCACGAGGGCGTCAACGCGGTCTACCACGCGGCCCGCTTCACGACCGCCGTGGAGGAACACCTCGTACCCCGGCTGTCCGGGCGGACGCACCCGGTGCTCGGGAGCGCCACGGTCAACGTCGGCGTGGTGCGAGGAGGTGACCGTCCTCCCATGGTCCCCGCCCGGTGCAGCGTCCAGCTGGACCGGCGCTGGCTGCCGGGGGAGCGGCACGACGAGGTGCTCGAGGAGGTGCGTGACATCGTGGCGGCGCTGAGGCGGGCGGACCCGCGGGTCTCCGCCGTGGTCCGGGAGATGGAGGGCACCTCCGGCTTCGTGCACGCTCCCCTGGAGTGCCCCGAGGACCATCCCGGGGTCGTGCTGCTGTCCGAGGTGGTCGGCGAGCGTCTGCCGGGCGCCGGACACCCGGTGGGCGTCGACTTCTGGACCGACGGGGCGCTGCTGGCGGCGGGGACGGGTACGCCCACCGTCGTGTGCGGCCCGGGTGACATCGCCCAGGCGCACTCCCTGGACGAGTGGGTCCCCCTCGACCAGGTCCGCGCGGCGACGGAGGTGTACGTGGACTTCGCGGCGCGCTACCTGCGGACCGAGATCTCCGGGAGGGGTGCCCATGGGTGAGAGCAGCGGTGAGCGCGGCGGCGGGATGCGGGCGGTGGAGCGGGCTGTCGAGGTGCTCAACATCCTGGCCGAGCACCCCTCCGGGCTGTCGCTGGCCGACCTCGCCCGGACCTCGGACGTGCCGATGACGACGCTGCACCGGCTCCTCGGCGTGCTGCGCAGGTCCACCCTCGTCGGGGAGACCGCTGCGGGGCGCTACGTCGTGGGGTCGGGCACGGTGGTCCTCGCCCGGGCGTTCCTCGATGGGCTCGACCTGCGGGAGGCCGCCCGGCCGGCCATGGCCGACGTGGTCTCGCGGACGAGCGAGACCTGTCACCTGGGCATCCTCGCCTCGGTGCACATCGTGTACATCGAGAAGATCGACAGCCCGCACCCCGTACGGATGTACAGCCGGGTCGGCGGCACGAACCCCGCGCTGAGCACGGCCATCGGGCGCGCCGTCCTCGCGCACTCGCCCGCCGCGGTCGTCGACGAGGTCGTGGAGAGCTCCCGCCGGGTGTTCGGCCACGCCGCCCGGGACGGGGACGTCCACGCGGTGCTGGAGCAGGTGCGGCAGCGCGGCTACAGCACCGACCTCCAGGACAACGAGCTGGGCATCTGCTGCGTCGGGGCGCCGGTCTTCGACCACGGCGGCCGGGTGGTCGCCGGGATCAGCGTGTCCACCCCTGCCTCCCGCTTCGACCGGGCGCGCCTCGACGAGACCGGGCAGCTGGTGCGGGCCGCGGCCGGTCGCATCTCGGCCGCGCTCGGCTGGGGAGGCCCCCGTGCCGCACGCGGCCCCGACGACGACTAGGGATCGGACGTGGAACTGCACGAGGTGCTCCAGGAGCAGCGGGTGCTCGCCGTCCTGCGTGGTGACGACGCCGCGGGCGTGGTCGCGGCGGCCGAGGTCCTCGCCGGCGCCGGGATCGGCGCCATCGAGGTCACCTGGACCGTGGCGGACGCGGAGCGGGTCGTGACCACCCTCCGGGAGCGGCTGCCCTCCCACGTCATCGGTGCCGGCACGCTGACGACCCCGGGCGAGGTGGCCCGGGCCGTCGGCGCCGGAGCCCAGTTCGTCGTCTCGCCCGGGAGCCCCGCAGAGCTGCTCGACGCCCTGCTGGGCTCGGGCGTGCCGGCGCTCCCGGGCGTGCTCACCCCCGGGGAGGTCGTCGCCGCCACCGCGGCCGGGGCGACCGCGGTGAAGCTCTTCCCCGCGGGGGCGTTCGGCCCCGGGTACCTGGGACAGCTGCGCGGTCCCTTCCCCACGCTGGAGGTCGTGCCCACCGGGGGGATCGACGTCCCGTCGGTGGGGGACTGGATCGCACGGGGAGCCCTGGCCGTCGGGCTCAGCACGGCGCTGTGCTCGCACGAGGACGTCCGCCGGCGCGACTGGGGCCCGGTCGAGGCCCGGGCGCACGCCGCCCTCCGCTCCCGGGCGCCGGGATGACCGCCGGGTCGGGACCCGTGACGCCGGCCGTGTCGTCGGCGGGGTCGTCCTCCCCGCCGGGGGACCGCGGTGGCGGCAGGCGCGCCTACGGGGTGCGTTGCGCGGAGTGCGGCTCGGCCGCGGACCTCCCGGCCTACCGGTGTGCGCGCTGCGGTGGACCGATCGTCGTCCACCCGTCTGCGGTGGGACCGGACGACCTGCGCGAGGACCGGTCCCGGACCGGTGTGTGGCGCCGGGCCGGGCTGCTGCCGCGGACGGCGCACGCCGTGACCCTGGGCGAGGGCACCACTCCGCTGCTGCCGTTGGCAGGCCTCCTCGGCGACCGCGCGCGCGTCCACGCCAAGGTCGAGGCGCTCAACCCGACCCTGTCGTTCAAGGACCGCGCCATGGCACTGGCCGCGTCCGTGGCGCTGGACCTCGGGCTGCCCGGTCTGGTCCTGGCGTCGACGGGCAACGCCGCCGTCTCGGCCGCCGCCTACGCCGCCGCCGCCGGCCTGCCGTGCCGGGTGCTGTGCGGAACGGGGTCGAGGGCCGCCCTGAAGCTGGCGGCCGCAGCCGCGCACGGCGCGGACGTCGAACTCGTCGAGGGCGACTACAGCTCCGCGTACGCGCGGGCGGTCCGGGCGGAGGACGAGGGGTGGTTCAACGTGACCACCACCTACCGCAACCCCGTCCTCGCCGAGGCCTACCGGGCGCTCGCCGTGGAACTGCTCGACGACCTCGGCCACGTCCCGGACGTCGTCGTCGTGCCCGTCGGGGCCGGCCCGCTGCTGCGCGGGCTCCTCGGCGGCTTCGAGGACGCCGTCTCCGCGGGGGTCGCGGCCCGCACGCCCCGGCTCGTGGGGGTCCAGGCGAGGGCCTGCGCGCCCCTGGCCCGCGCGTGGCGGCACGGGGACTGGATGGCGTCCCTGGCCGTGCCGCCGCCGGTGCTGCCGACGAGAGCCGGCGCGATCGCCGACTCCCTGCGGGGCTACGAACGCGAGGGGCTGCTCACGCTCGCGGCCGTCCGGGACAGCGGGGGGACGGTGGTCGACGTGGGGGAGGACGACATGGCACGGGCGACGACGGCGTCGGCCGGACGCGGGCTGCTCGTCGAGCCGGCGGCCGCAGCCGCCCTCGCGGCGCTGGCCGACGACGAGGTGGCGGCGCTGGTGCCGGACGGCGGCAGCGCCGTGGTCGTCCTGACCGGCCACGGCGCCAAGGAGCCGCTGGCGGCGGCGCCGGCCGTCGCCGCGGCGGAGGGGGGAGAGCGGTGAGGGGTCCGACGGGACCGGCAGCGGGTCCACGCGTCGTCGTGGCCGGCGTCGGACGGTTCGGTGCACTGCACGCGCGGGTGTGGCGCGAGCTGGGTGCCGAGGTCGTCGGGTTGTGCGACGTCGACGCGCGGCGGCTGGCCGACGTCGCCGGAGGCCTGGGCGTGGCGGTGGTCTCCGGTGACCTGCCGAGCCTCCTGGCACGGGTGGAGCCGGACGTCGTCGTGGTGGTCTCGGACGAGGCGACGCACGCGGACCTGACCGTCACCGCGCTCGAAGCGGGCTGCCACGTGTTCGTCGAGAAGCCGCTCGCGCTGTCCGGTGCCGAGGCATGGCGCGTCTCCGCAGCCGCCGCAACGGCCGGCCGCGAGGTGGTCGCGGGTCAGATCTCCCGCTTCGCCGCTCCGTACGTGCGCATGCGGCAGACCCTGTCGGGCGGCGGCATCGGCCGGCTGTGTGCCCTGCGGCTGCGGCGCGACTTCAGCCGGCAGTGGTTCCTCTCGTTCGGGGACCGGGTGCACCCGGTCTGGGAGTCGTGCATCCACGACATCGACCTCGCGGTGTCCTTCACCGGCCGTCCGGTCCAGCGGGTGAGCGCGGTCGCGGCACGGGCGGCCGAGGACGAGGCGCCCAGCGTGGTGAGCGCGCTGCTGGAGTTCCAGGGCGGCGTCATCGCCACCGTGGAGTCGGCGTGGCTGGTGCCCGACTCCGCCCCTCGGACACTGGCCGGAGCGCTGGCCCTGGACGGCTCCATCGTCGCCGAGGCCGAGGTCCTCGGCGCGGACGGCATCCTGCGCCAGCGGCTCGTGGCCGACGACCTCGTCGAGTGGACCAGCACGGGGGCCGTCGTCCCCGATCTCTCGCTGTGGCCCGAGGAGGACGGGACGGTCGGCGGAGCGCTCCGACAGGAGGTGGCCTACGCCATCGACGTCTTCCTCGGGCGGCGGCCGGCCGACCGGGTCCCGCTCCAGGAGGTGTGCTGGGGGGTCGAGGCGGCGGAGGCCGTGGTCGCGTCCCTGGCGGCGGGCGCACCGGTGGAGGTGCCGGACCGGGGACCGGACACGGGGAGGGGCCGGTGAGCACCGGCCAGGACCTCACCGGTCCCGATGTCGTGACCGTGGGGGAGCCGCTCGTGCAGCTCTCCCCACCCAGCGGTCGGCGGCTGCAGGAGGCGGGGACCCTGGACGTGCACACGGCCGGCGCGGAGATGAACGTGGCCGTCGGGCTGGCCCGCCTCGGCCACCGCTGCGCGTTCGTCGGTCGGGTGGGGGCGGACCCGTTCGGAGCGCGGATCCTCGACGAACTGCGCGGGGCGGGCGTGGACGTGTCGGCCGTGCGTCGGGACCCCGTGCGTCCGACGGGTGTCTACCTCAAGGACCACGACCGGGGCACGACGAGCGTCTACTACTACCGGGAGGGATCGGCTGCCGCGGCGATGGGCCCCGCCGACCTCGGGTCGGTGGCAGCCAGCCCCCGGTGGTTCCACGTCACCGGCATCACCGCCGCCCTGAGCGCGTCCTGCGCCGCGCTGCTCGACGACCTCCTGGCCGCCCGTCCCGGACGGGCGCGGATCTCCTTCGACGTCAACCACCGGCCCGGCCTGTGGCCGGACGCCCGGGCGGGGCAGGTCCTGCTGGACCTCGCCCGCAGGGCCGACCTCGTCTTCGTCGGTCGCGACGAGGCAGCGCGGCTATGGGGGACCGACACCGCCGACGACGTCCGCCGGCTCCTGCCGGAGGTGCCCGTGCTGGTCGTGAAGGACGCCGCTGCGGCGGCGACGTCGATGCGCGGCCGCCAGGTCACCACCGTCGCGTCCCTGCCGGTCCCCGTCGTGGAGGCGGTCGGGGCCGGCGATGCCTTCGCGGCGGGCTACCTGTCGGCCACCCTGGCGGAGACCGACGAGCGCACCGCGCTGCGCCGGGGGCACCTGTTCGCGGCCCGCGCGCTGCTCAGCGTCGCCGACCAGGTGGAGCCGCCCCCGCCCGACCTCCTCGCCGACGCCGCCGACCGGGACGACTCCTGGTGGGGTGGTGCCGAACTGCTGCAGCACCCCTACCTGCGCGGGCGGGGGCTCCCCGTCGTCGGCGGGCGACCGGAGTCCCGACGCGCCGTGGAACCGCAGGAGGTCTGATGGAGGTCGTCCTGCTGCCGTCTGCCGACGACGCCGCCCGGATGCTGGCCGACGCCATCGACGCGCTCGTCCGTCGGCGGCCGGACGCGGTCCTGGGCCTCGCCACGGGCTCGAGCCCCCTGCTGGCCTACGAGGAACTGGTCGACCGCCACCGGCGGGGTTCGGGTCCGTCGTACGCCGCGGTCCGCGCCTTCCTCCTCGACGAGTACGTCGGCCTGCCCGCGGGTCACCCGCAGAGCTACCGGGCGACGATCGAACGGGAGCTGACCGGCCACCTCGACATCGACCCCCGCAACGTGCACGCCCCCGACGCGGGAGCCGAGGACCTCACCGACGCCGGACGCCGCTACGACGCCGCCATCGCGGCGGCGGGAGGCGTGGACCTGCAGGTGCTGGGCATCGGCACCGACGGGCACCTGGCGTTCAACGAGCCGGGATCGTCCCTGGCCTCGCGGACGAGGTTGAAGACGCTGACCTCCCGCACCCGGGAGGACAACGCCCGCTTCTTCGGTGGAACCGGTGACGTCCCCCGCCACGTGATGACGCAGGGGCTCGGCACCATCCTCGAGGCCCGGCACCTGGTGCTCGTCGCGAGCGGGTCCGGCAAGGCCACGGCGATCGCTGCGGCCGTCGAGGGGCCGCTGACCGCGTCCTGCCCGGCCTCGGTGCTGCAGCTCCACCCGCACGCCACCGTCCTGGTGGACGAGGCGGCGGGATCGCGCCTGCAGCGGAGGGACTACTACCGGGAGACCTTCATGGGCAAACCGGCGTGGCAGGGCCTGTAGCCGCCTCCTCGTGTTGCCCGCCGTGGTGTTGCACGGCGGGTGCCCTGTGCACAACACGGTGGCTCACCCGAGTACCGTGAACTCGCGCCGGGCTGCCCCTGCTGTGCCCGGTGCGGATCCATCGAGTGCTGAACCCCCAGGTGCGGGCTCCGGGGTCGAGTCCACCCCCAGCGGTTCGGCGAGCTGGAGATGGACGTCGATGTCCCCGGAACAGCAACCGCACCCATCCACCGTCGGTGAGGTCCTGGAGTACCTGGGTCGGCCGTCCCTGCGTCAGCAGCCGATGGAGGGCCTGCTGCAGCGCGTCACCGACCTGGTCAAGGCGGTGATGCCCGGCAGGTCGGAGGCATCGGTCACGCTGCTGGTCCGGGCGCGCCCGTCCACCGTCGTGGCCACCGGACGACTCGCCGTGGACCTGGACGAGGGCCAGTACGAGCGCGGTCACGGCCCCTGCCTGCACGCCGCCGCGACGCGGGAGACCACCGAGATCCCCGACACCCGCAGCGAGACCCGCTGGCCGGACCACGCGCGGCGCGCCGCCGAGCACGGCAACCTCAGCTCCCTGTCGGTGCCGCTGGTCATCGACGGCCCCCAGGTGTCGGGAGCGATGAACATCTACGCCCGGCAACCGAACGCCTTCGACGAGGCCAGTCGGTCGGCCGCCACCCGGATCGGGCCCTATGCCGCGGTCGCCGCCGGGAACCTGCACCTCTACCGGTGCGCCGTGAAGCGGGCGGTCGACCTCGAGGCCGCGCTGGCGTCGCGGGCGGTCATCGAGCAGGCCAAGGGCATCCTCATCGAGCGCCACGACGTGGACGCCTACGGAGCGTTCCGCATCCTCGCCCGGGCGTCGGTGCACACCCACACCACGGTGCGCCGCCTCGCCGAGCACCTCGTCCGCACCGGAGAGCTCGGCCGCCGATAGGCCCGCCCACCGGCGGAGGCGCGGAGCGGCCGGGACGGACGACCGGTCCCGACGTCAGCGCAGGTGCGTGGTCAGTCGCACGGTGACGCCTTCCCCGGGATGGGTGATGTCGACGTGGTCGCAGAGCTGGCGGGCCAGCCACAGCCCCATGCCGCCGCGGGACAGGTCGGCGCCGTGCGCGGGTCCGTAGCCGGCCAACGGGTCGTCCCATCCGCGTCCCCGGTCACTGATGGTGCAGACCAGCCTGTCGGGCGAGATCCACAGCGCGACGTCGACCGGGGGGTGACCGTGCCGGACGGCGTTGGAGGTCATCTCGTCGACCGCGACGAGGAAGTCCCCGAGCACGTCACGGGGAGCACCCGAGGTGGCGAGCTCGGCCGCGACGGCGTGCCGGAGGCCGATGAAGTCGGAGACGTCCGATGCGGCCAGCCGAGGAGGCGTGTTCTCCAGCGGCTCCGGCGGCACCGGGAGCGAGCGCAGGTAGCGCACCGGGTCGCCGAACAGCGGATTGGATCCGCGGCCCTGCGGGGTGACCAGGTTCGGGTGCGTGCGCAGCGCGGACACCAGGACCTGCTCGGGCAGTCGCTGGGTGTCGAAGACGCACAAGCCCCACAGGGGCCACGGCGCGAGGGCGATGTTGATCACGGCCTCGTAGCGTTGCCACTCCAGCCAGTCCCGCTCGGTGCGCCCGAAGTCGACCTCGCCGACCACCCGGACCCGGCCGATGCCCTCCGCCGCGCTGCGCTCGGCCAACCGGCGGAAGGCCGTGACCGCCGCGGGGGTGCGCGTGCCGTAGACGGCGGAGCGCTCCACCACGTGCACCCGCGGGTCGCCGTCGACGGCCTCGGTCAGGACGCCGGTCGTACGGGCGCCGGCGGTGATGACGGCGGCATCCCCGGCGGCGAGGCCCTCCAGGACGAAGGGCACGGCGGCGCTGATCAGCTCGTCGACCGAGTCGTAGAGCAGGGCGTCGTGGCTGTGACGACCGGCCGGCCCGTGCTCGGGTTCGCTCATCGTGCTTCCGCTCGCCAGAGGGCTCCCCGGATCGTGGGGAGAAGCGTGCGCAGATTCCTCCTCACACGGTAGGCGTCGCGGTGCCGTGGGTCACCCCTCGAGACCCGACCAGTCCCGGCTCCGCGTCCCGCTGCGCGCGTCCGGTCCTCAGCCACGACACCTCCGGTAGGACGGCGCACGTGCGTCGCGCGCAGTCGTCCGCCCAGCCGCGTCATCCCACCCGGACGTACTCGCGGAACGTCACGCCGTTGGCGAAGGTGCGCACCGCGGTCGGGGCGAACCGGGTGGTAGGGACCTCGGCGGCGAACAGCGGCAGGCCGCGGCCGAGCACGACGGGGCTCACCTTGAGGATCAGCGCGTCGATCTCGGGCAGCAGCGCCGCGGCGAGCGTGCTGCCCCCACACAGCCAGATCGACAGCCCGTCCTCGGCCTTGAGCGCACGGACGCGCTCGAGCAGGCCGCCGGAGATCACCGAGACGTCGTCCGGGGTGTCCAGGCCCGAGCGGCAGGCGACGTACTGGCGCAGCTGCGGGTACGGGCTGGGCAACCCGCCGGGCACCCGGTAGGTGGCCGCGCCCATGAGCACGGTGTCGTACCGCCGGTTGGGCGCGTCGACCCCCAGGGCCTGGCGCGCCTGGGCGGGGAGGGTCTCCGGCAGCTCCTCGACCAGGGCCTGGAGGGAGTCACCGGCGACCAGGAGGGGCGTGAAGTCGCCGTCCGTCCGGGCGATGAACCCGTCGATCGAAGTGGCGACCAGGTACTCGAGGCGTCGCACGGGACCTCCAGTGGGGTGTCCGGGTTCGGGTCTGCGGTGTCACCGCCGGCCGGTGTCCAGGGTGGACAGCAGGCGCCACAGCGGCCGCTGGATCCGGTCGGGGATGCCGGCGACGGCGAAGGAGTACCCGGAGTCGACGGTGATGCGCGCCAGTCGGCCGATCGGCGGCAGCCGGCCACCGGCGGCCAGCGCCCGGAACTGCTCCTCCAGCGGGCCGGCCGGGGTCTCGCGGGTGCGGATCCGGGTCGGCTCGGCCGAGGGGTTGGCGAAGGCGTGCACGGTCCCGGGCGGGACGGTGACCGACTCGCCGGCGACCAGGGTCCGCGTCTCGCGGCCGAGCCGCACCCGCAGGACCCCGTCGAGCACGGTGAACACCTCGGTCTCGTACCGGTGCCGGTGGCGGGGTGGACCGGACAGGTGCGGTGGCAGGACCGCCTCGACCTCGAAGGCGGTGCCGCCGTTGTCGGTGCCGGAGGTGAGCACGGTGATCTGCTCGCCGGTCGGCAGGCGGAGCACACGCCCGTCCCGGTCCGTGGTCATGGCAGCCTCCCGGTGTCCGAGCGCGGGTGCGGGCAGCGCCCGACCGAGGCCCACGCTAGGGGTGTGCGGTCGCGCCGTCTGCCGTCCGTCGGCGAGACCCCTGGTCGCCCGCCGACCACCGGGACGTCGCCTGACGTGGCGGGGGGTCACCCGAGGGTGGTCGACGCCGGGACCACGGGTGGCTGCGCCGCCGGGGGGCGCTCTCCTACCGTCGCGCGCAGACGGGGGAGGGGAGGGGACGGGTGCACTCGGCGCTCCGGCGACACCTCGGGGAACTCGGGCGGGCCACCCGGGTGGTCGAGGGCACGCCCGCCGACCGGTGGGGCGCGGCCACACCGTGCCCGGACGGGCCGGCTCGGCAGCCGGTCG
Organism: Geodermatophilus maliterrae; assembly: GCF_041018925.1. Classification (NCBI taxonomy): domain Bacteria; kingdom Bacillati; phylum Actinomycetota; class Actinomycetes; order Geodermatophilales; family Geodermatophilaceae; genus Geodermatophilus; species Geodermatophilus maliterrae. The sequence goes on along the minus strand of NZ_JBFNXQ010000010.1, from coordinate 16,605 downwards.
GCCACCTGCGCGAGCCGCCCGGCCCCCCGGTGGGGGAGAGCCGGCACCCGGCCCGGGGCGTCGTCCGGCGGGAGCGCCGGTGAGCACGGGCGCGGACGTCGAGGTGAGCCTGCTGCGGACCGACGAGCTGGGCGCCGGCGCGCGGGCCGACGTCCGGGCGCTGCTGGCCGGCGTCTTCGCCGTGGACTGGACCGGGTCCGACTGGGAGCACTGCCTCGGAGGCGTGCACGCGCTGGTCGAGGAGGACGGCGTGCTGGTCGGGCACGGCGCCCTGGTGCGGCGGCAGCTGCGCCACCGCGGTCGGGCGGTGCGCGCCGGGTACCTGGAGGGTCTGGCGGTCCGCCACGACCGGCGCGGGCGGCGGATCGGTGCCGCCCTGATGGACCGGCTCGAGTCGGTGATCCGCGGTGGCTTCGAGCTCGGCGCGCTGAGCACCACGGATGCGGCCACCGGCTTCTACGCCGCCCGCGGCTGGCGGTCGTGGCGGGGGAGGACCTCGGCGTTCACCCCCCGGGGCATCGAGCCGACCCCGGAGGACGACGACGGCGTCCGCGTCCTCCCGGTCACCGCTGACCTCGATCTCGACGCCGAGCTCACCTGCGACTGGCGGGCCGGTGACCCGTGGTAGCCGGACCCCCGTCGCGATCGTCGCGTCGTCGGCGGGGGTGGGCCCGGCGTCTCCCGCTGCCCGCGGACTCGCGGGTGAGTCGTCAAGGGCGCTCCTCCCGGAAGACCACGACCAGGACCCGCAGGGCCAGGACGACGGAGATGACGAGGAACCCGTAGCCGAGCACGTCGAACAGCCGGATGGTGTCGGTCGCCTGCGGGCCGCCGGGCATGTCCAGGAACAGCACGGCCATCACGCCGGCGACCGCGCCGAGCACGGTGAGCAGCGACTGGTGGACCAGGCCGGTGACCAGGCGACGGTCCCGCCGGTCGGCGAGCAGGCGGACGTCGACGCTCAGGCGACCGCGTTCGACGGTGTCGGCGATGCGGTCGATCCGGCGCGGCAGGCGGCGGAGCACGGGCAGCAGGGCCATCAGTTCCTGCTCGGCCGACCTGCGCAGCTCCCGGGGGGTCAGCGCTCGTGCGATCCGGTGGCGGCCGGCCTCGCGTGCGGCGGCCACGAGGTCGAACGTGGGGTCGATCGTCGTCAGGGTCCCCTCCAGGGTGGCGAAGGTCCGGAAGACGGCGGCGACCTGTGGCGGGACGGTCAGCCGGTGCTCGGTGACGAGGCCGAACACCGCCGTGAACGCGGTGATCCCGGTGGTCGTGCCGGGGACGGCGAACCGGACGAGCAGCGCGCCCAGCCCCCGTTCGAGTTCACGTTCGCTGATCTCCTCGGGCCGGTCGACGAGCTCGAGCAGGGCGTCGGTCGCCGCCAGCGAGTCCCCGCCGCCCAGCGCCGCCAGGAGCCGCCCGACCGCGGTGCGGGTGGTGCCGTCGAGGCGGCCGACCGAGCCCAGGTCCAGCAGGCCCAGCGACCCGTCGGGCCGCACCAGGACGTTGCCCGGGTGCAGGTCGACGTGGACCAGCCCGTGCTCCAGGACCTGGTCCAGCGCGCTCTCCAGCAGGGCGGTGGCCGCCTCCCGCCGGCCTGCCGGTCCCAGGGCGCGCAGGACCGGACCGGCGGCGCCAAGCGGGGACCCGGACAACCGGTCCATCACGAGCACCCGCCGGGTCGTGAGGGTGGGGTGCGGCGCCGGCACCTGGACCCGGCGGGAGGGTCTGGTGGAGAGCGCCGCGGCCATCGCCTGGAGGTTGCTCCGTTCGGTGGTGAAGTCCAGTTCCTCGCGCAGGGCCACGGCGAAGCCCTCGGCCAGCGCGAGGAGCCCGAGCGACCGACCCCACTGCGTGCGGACCTCCAGAGTGCGCGCCAGGTGCAGCAGGATGTCCAGGTCGCGGTCGACGACGGCCGCCACTCCCGGACGCTGCACCTTCACGACCACGTCGGCGCCGTCGACCAGACGCCCGGCGTGCACCTGCGCCACGGAGGCGGCCGCGAGCGGTTCGGGATCCAGCCAGGCGAAGGCGTCCACCACCGGCCGTCCGAGCTCGGCGGCCAGGACGGCCTCGACCGCCTCCCAGGGCAGCGGGGCCGCGTCGTCCTGCAGCCCGGTGAGTTCCTCGGTGAACTCGGCCGGGATGAGGTCGCGGCGGGTGGACAGCTGCTGACCGAGCTTGACGAAGGTGACGCCGCCCTCGTCCAGTGCCCGGCGCAGCGAGCGCGCCAGGTCCCGACGGGAACCGGAGGAGGCCACGCCGGCGTGCTGCCTCCCGCGCAGGAAGCGGCCCAGACCGTTGCGCACGGCGATCCGGAGGATCTGGGTGTAGCGGCGGGTCCGGGCCGCGCGCGAGCGCCATCCCCGCCAGAGCTCGACCGGGCCCGGTACCGAGCCCTCGGGCAGGACCACCTCGGCGACCACCACGACGACCATGGCCGCCAGGCTGGCGACGCTGACGGCGAGCAGGAACGACAGCAGCGCCGTTCCGAGATCCGCCGCCGCGGGGTCCGGCAGCAGCGCCGTCAGCAGCGGACCGACGATCCCCAGCGCCACCGCGGCGGCGAGCACGGTCCGCACCGGGCCCACCCGCACCCCGAGCAGCCGCCGGATGACGGTCCCGAACAGCAGCACCATGACGATCAGCGACGGGACGACCAGGACGTCCGCGAGGGCAGCGTGCATGCGGCCGTTCCTCCCACAGTGCGTGCACCTCCGGGAGTGGTGGGGTCGCCGGCCCCCTCTGCCGTCCGGTGGAGCGGTGCCGCCACGAGCAGGTGCCACACGTACAGGTGGACACCGTCGTCCTGAGCACGGTCCCGACGTCGGGTCGGCGACGTGGTGGGGGACCCCGCCTCCGGCCGCGGCTGAGCACCGGACGGAGACGCCGATCCTCTCGTCGTCCGTGAGGCCTGCCGCACGTCCCGGGTCGGCCCGCCGCTGAGCGCGGGCGCCCTGTCCGGCTGTGTGCCGTGCCCGGTCACGCGCTGGCGGTGGACCAGCCGGAGGCTCGTGCGCGCAGCCAGCGGACGGCGCCGTCGGCGGCGAGCTGCTGTTCCCGGCGCAGCAGGGGGGCGTAGGAGGGGGCGGGGAGCAGCGAGCCGGCCCGCCAGTAGCCGGCGAGGGCGGTCAGGAAGGCGTCGACCGCGGCCGGTGGTGCCGCCCGGGCCGCGGCGCGGGAGGAGAAGACGGCGTCGAGGTCGTGGCGGGCGGTCGTCCCGGCCACGGTGGGCAGGAAGCACACCAGGTCCAGCCAGGCGGCCCCGACGGCCGGCCACGCCCAGTCCACGAACGCCACCTCGGTCGGGGTGAGCAGGACGTTGTCGCGGCGCAGGTCCAGGTGCAGCAGCGTCTGCCCGTCGACACCGTCGGCCCAGTGCCGTTCCCTCGCGACCAGGGCCGGGAGGTGCTCGGCGGCCCAGGGATCGGCGTCCGGCAGCGCGGGGTCCTCTGCGAGCCGTTCCCAGGCGCCGCCGAGGACCGTGGCGAAGGCGTCCCGCACCGGAGCGGCGTCCGGCACCGGGTTGGGTGTCAGGGCCGCGGCGCTGCGGTCGAGGGCGTCCAGGACGCGGGTCAGGTCGTCGCCGTCCCACGACGGCGACGGGAAGCGGCCGGCCACGTCGTCGAAGACGAGGCAGACCCAGTCCCCGTCGTCGAGGTGCGTCCACATCCGCGGCGCGGGGACCGCGGACGGCAGGTGGAGGTTGACCGAGGCCTCGTGCCGGTAGGCCGTCGGCACCCAGTCCCCGTACGCGGCGGAGGCGACCTTCACGAAGCACCGCCGTCCGTCGGCCAGCAGCAGCCGGGCGGCGACGCCGGGGGTGAAGCCGCCCGGCGGCGACTCGGCGGAGACGACGGACGCGCCGAGGGAGTCGGTGATCGCCCGGCGCACCGTCCCGGGGACGTCCGCCCAGCTCAGCCGCCGGGGACGCGGGGAGTCCGGCGGCATGCGGGCACCCTCCTCCCACAGCGGGGCACGGAGGACATCGTGCACCCGCGTCGCCGGGCGGTGGTCCGTCCTCCCGGACGGTCGTGACCGGCCGCCGGTCCCGGGACCGGCGGAGGTCGTCGTCGGCGGCGATCGACCGGGGTCGGGCGCGGGACCACGATGACCAGGCCCACCCCGGCTCCCGCCGACCGGCGGTTCGCCGGTCCCTGACGACGGGGGAGACCATGAGCGGCGTGGAGACGATCACGGTGCCTCATCTCGGCACCTCGGCCATCGGCTACCGGCTCGGCGGGGCCTACGACGCCTCCCTGCCGACGCTGGTCATGGTGAACTCGTTCAGCACCTCCGCCGAGCTGTACCGGCCCCAGTTCGCGGACGGGGAGCTCAGGGCCACCGTCAACCTGCTCGCCCTCGAACCGTACGGTCACGGCCGGACCCGCGCCTCGTACGAGCAGTTCACCTACTGGGACTCGGCCATCGCCGACCTGCAGGTCCTCGACGCGCTCGGCATCCCCGAGGCGTTCGTCCTGGGCACCTCGCAGGGCGGATGGGTGGCGGCCCGCATGGCCGTGCTCGCCCCTCGGACGGTGAAGGGCATCATCGTGCTCGGCACGTCCATGGACTACGAGAGCCAGCGCAGCCGTGACCTGGGGTGCTGGGACGGGATCGGCTTCAACACGCCGGCCATCGACGCACTCGCCGAGGACGTCGGCGATGACTGGGTGGTCCCGGTCGAACTCGTCGACGCCGTGCTCGAGGAGGGCTTCGGCGAGGACGTGCCGCCCGAGGAGCGCACCTTCTGGCACGCGACGTACCAGGAGAACTACGCCGGCGACGCGGGGCGGCAGCGCCTCCGACTGAGCGCCATCAACCTGCGTGACCGCGACGGCCTGCACGGTCGGCTGGACAGCGTGCGATGCCCGGTCCTGTGGATGCACGGCACTGCCGACCCGGTCTACTCCGTCGCCGACGCCGAGGACGAGATCACGATGTTCGTCGACAGTGCCGACGCCGAGCTCCGTGTCGTCGACGGCGGCCGGCACTTCCTGAGCGCCTCGAACCCCGGCGAGGTCGACACCGCGACGGTCGAGTTCGTCCACCGCTGGGAGTAGCGGTATCGACGCGGCGCTTCGGGCCGACATCGCGACCCGCTCCCCGCTGCTCTCGCCCCCGGGACGACGCCCCCGGCGTCGGTCGACGTCGTCCACCGCCGGACGCCCACCCGCCGGATTGGTCCCGAGCCGTCCCTCTGTGGCGGTGGCCGGTCAGCGGTTCGCCAGCTCGAGGAGCACGTCGGCGTGGCAGGGCTGGTCAAGCGGGCACCAGCAGGCGAGGTCGTGGCCGCGGAGCAGTCGGCGGGCCTGGGTGGCGTAGTCGCCCTGCGCCCAGAAGCGGAACCACCTCACCGCGGTAGCGGTGTCCGGGCACCGGACGACGCGGACGCCATCGGGGTGGTCGCCGGGCTGCCGGGAGGTGGGGACCGGCCACGTGCGGTCCTCCTCACCGGCGAGCCACATGTAGGCCGAGCCGACGCGGAAGGGATTGCCCCAGCGGGTGGGCCGTGCGACGACCACTGCGCCGGACGGCTTGCGCCAGCCGGCGGACCGGCTCAGCCGGATGCGCCGGGGAGGCGAAGCACCCCGTCTCCCGGCGCCCTCGGTCACGGCCGCGACGGCTGCACGGCCTGCGCGCTGCTCGGCATCCTGGGATCGCATGCCACGGATCGCCTCCTCGAGCCGCCGTACCCGCCGTCGTCCCGGACGACGTGCTCTGACTACCGGTCGGGTCCGACAGTTCGACCAGGCTGGCCGAGGGGCGGGGTCGGACCTAGGCTCTCGCCGCACGGGCCGAGGAGGCTGATGTGGGCGGGAGCGGGTCAGGACCAGGCAGCGCGCGTCCCGTCGGGGTGGGCGTCATCGGTTTCGGCTGGATGGGCCGGGTGCACGCCCAGGCCTACGCGCGGGTGCGTCACCACTTCCCGGATCTCGGCGTCGTCCCGCAGCTGGTGGCGGTCGCCGACGACGTGCCCGGCCGGGCCGAGCAGGCCGCCGACCAGTTCGGGTTCGCCTCGGCGACGACGGACTGGCATCGGCTGCTCGCCGATCCCCGGGTGGAGCTCGTGTCGGTCACCGCCCCGAACTGGTTGCACCGGGAGCTCGGCGTCGCCGTCGCCGAGGCCGGCCGCCACCTGTGGATCGAGAAGCCGGTGGGGACCACCGTCGAGGACGCCCGAGCGGTGGCCGCTGCCGTCGCCACGGCCGGGGTCCAGGGCACCGTGGGGTTCAACTACCGCCACGTGCCCGCGGTCGCCCTGGCCCGCCGGCTGGTCGCGGCCGGGGAGGTCGGGCGCGTCACCCACGCCCGGTTCACCTTCCTCAGCGACTACGCCGCAGCGCCCGGAGGCGCGTTCACCTGGCGGTACGAACGGGCTCGTGGGGGCAGCGGCGTCCTCGGGGACCTGGCCTCGCACGCGGTGGACCTGGTCCGGCACGTGCTGGGCGCCGAGATCGCCTCCGTGCTCGCCGACACGGCCGTCTTCGTCCCCGAACGGCTGCGGCCGGCCGGACCCACGTCCGGGCACACGCTGGTGGCCGACGGGGTCCCCGCGCAGGTCGAGAACGACGACTACGTGTCCGCGCTCCTGCGGCTGTCCTCGGGGGCGCGGGTGGTGCTCGAGGCCAGCCGGGTGGCGGTCGGGGAGCAGAACGCCTACGGGTTCGAGGTGCACGGCACCGCCGGGCGCCTGGCGTGGGACTTCCGCCGGATGGGGGAGCTGCAGGTCAGCTCCGGGCCGGCTCCGCAGGACCAGGCGGTCAGCACCCTCCTGGTCGGGCCCGGAGCCGGGGACTACGCCGCCTTCCAGCCCGGCCCCGGCAACGCGATGAGCTACGACGACCTCAAGGTCGTGGAGGCCCGCGACGCCCTGACCTCGGTCGCGACGGGCGCCCCGCACGGCGCGGAGCTGGTCGACGCCGTGCGCGCGGCGACCGTCCTCGACGCCCTTGAGGCCTCCGCGACCGCCGGGGGCCGGGTCGACGTCCCGACCGGCTGAGCGCCCGTCCCACCTGGTCCATCCCCCGGTCTGGGCAGCCGGGCGGACGAGGAGGACCCTTGACGCCTCTGGTGGGCCGTGTCACATTCCTCATGTCACTATGTCCAGACATAAGGACCGCGCCGCGGGGGTCGGCGTCCGGTGACTGGGCAGGCCAGCGGCCGCCGCGCGGTGGCCATCCGGACGAGGAGATGCGAATGAGGACCACCCGCAGATCGCTGCAGGTGATGGTGGCCGTGACCGCCGCAGCCACCGCCCTGGCTGCGTGCAGCAGTGGGGGCGGCGCCCAGGACGAGGGGAACGGGGGTGCTGCGGAGGGCGAGGAGTTCACCATCGCGATGATCACCCACGAGGCCCCCGGCGACACGTTCTGGGACAAGATTCGCAACGGCGCGGAAGCGGCTGCGGCGAACCACAACATCACGCTGAACTACTCGCAGGACCCGGACGCCGGCAACCAGGCGACCCTGATCCAGAACCAGGTGAGCAGCGAGGTGGACGGCCTGGCGGTGACCATGCCCAACCCCGACGCCATCGGCCCGGCCGCCCAGGCCGCGGTCGAGGCAGGCATCCCGACCGTGGCGTTCAACGCCGGCGGCGACGCGTACCTGGACTACGGCCTGCTCATGTACTTCGGCTCGAACGAGGACCTCGCCGGCCAGGCCGTGGGCACGAAGATCAGCCAGGAGAACCCCGGCAAGACCGTGTGCGTCATCCAGGAGCAGGGGCAGGTCCAGCTGGAGACGCGCTGCGCCGGGGTGGCGAAGACCAGCCCCGGCACCGAGGTCCTCTACGTCAACGGCCGCGACCTGCCGTCGGTGCAGCAGACCATCGGCGCCAAGCTGCAGCAGGACCCGTCGGTGGCCAACGTCGTGGCCCTGGGTGCTGACATCGCCCTGGCCGCGCAGCAGTCCATCGCCGACGCCGGCAGCCAGGCCCAGGTGGCCACGTTCGACCTGAACGCCGACGTCGCCCAGCAGATCTCCGACGGCGGCATCGCGTTCTCGGTCGACCAGCAGCCCTACGTGCAGGGCTACATGGCCGTCACCTCGCTGTGGCTGAACCTGACCAACGGCAACGACATCGGCGGTGGCGGTCCGGTCCTGACCGGTCCGTCGATCGTCGACTCGAGCAACATCGACGCGATCCAGCCCTACACCGAGAACAACACCCGGTAGTCCCGCTCGTGGGGGAGCCGGGTCAGTGCCCGGCTCCCCCTCCTCCCCTCACGCCCCCTGGAGCAGGCACATGAGCTCGTCCGTGGCGACACAGCCCCCCGCACAGTCCGCACCACCGCCGGGCTCGGCCGGCCCGGCGCGGGTCCAGAAGTCATTGCTCTCCCGCGTCCTCGCGCGACCCGAGGTCGGCGCCCTTGCCGCCGCCGTCGCGATCTTCGCCTTCTTCTACGCGGTCGCGCCGACGTTCCGGACCCTCCCGGCGGCGTCGACCTACCTCTACGCCAGCTCCACGATCGGGATCGTGGCGGTCGGGGTGGCACTGCTGATGATCGGCGGCGAGTTCGACCTCTCCTCCGGCGTGGCAGTGACGACCGCGGCGTTGACCGCGGCGATGTTCTGCTACCAGTTGAGCCTCAACGTGTGGGTCGGGGTGATCGTCAGCCTCGCCCTGGCGCTGGCGATCGGCTTCCTCAACGGGTACCTGGTGGTGCGCACCGGGATCCCGAGCTTCCTGGTCACACTCAGCACGTTCTTCGTCCTGCAGGGGATCAACCTGGGCGTGACCAAGCTGATCACCGGAGCGGTCGCCTCCCCGAACGTGAGCCAGCTCGACGGCTTCTCCTCGGCCCGGGCGGTCTTCGCCTCCGACGTGGACCTCGGCATCATCACGTTGAAGATCACGGTGCTGTGGTGGCTGCTGTTCGTGGCCGTCGGCACCTGGGTGCTCCTGCGCACCCGCGTCGGCAACTGGATCTTCGCCTCCGGCGGGAACGAGGCCAGCGCCCGGGCGGTCGGTGTGCCGGTCAAGAAGGTGAAGATCGGCCTGTTCATGGCCGTCGGCTTCCTCGCCTGGTTCCTCGGGATGCACCTGCTGATGAACTTCAGCTCGGTCCAGGCCGGCATCGGCGTCGGGAACGAGTTCGTCTACATCATCGCCGCGGTCGTCGGCGGCGCGCTGCTCACCGGCGGCTACGGCTCGGCGGTCGGCTCGGCCCTCGGCGCGGTCATCTTCGGCATGACCACCCAGGGGATCGTCTTCGCCGGCTGGGACCCGAACTGGTTCCGCACCTTCCTGGGCGTGATGCTGCTGCTCGCCGTCCTGGTCAACCTGTACATCAAGAACTACGCGGCACAGAGGAAGTGACATGACCGACACCATCGCCGAGCACGCTGCGTCCGATCTGACGAAGGGCACGCCCCTCGTCGAGATGCAGGGCGTGGGCAAGGCCTACGGCGCGATCCGCGCGCTGGAGGGCGTCAACCTGACGGTCAACGCCGGCGAGGTCACCTGCGTCCTGGGGGACAACGGCGCCGGCAAGTCCACCCTCATCAAGATCATCTCAGGCCTGCACACGCACAGCGAGGGCACCCTGAAGGTCCACGGGCAGGACCGCCACTTCTCCTCGCCCCGTGAGTCCCTCGACACCGGGATCGCCACGGTCTACCAGGACCTCGCCGTCGTCGGGCTCATGGAGGTGTGGCGGAACTTCTTCCTCGGCTCGGAGCTCCGGAAGGGCAGGTACCCCCTGGCCCCGCTGGACATCAAGGCGATGCGCGAGATCGCCGACACCGAGCTCAAGAAGATGGGCATCACCGTCAAGGACATCAACCAGCCGATCGGGACCCTCTCCGGCGGTCAGCGGCAGTGCGTCGCGATCGCCCGCGCGGTCTACTTCGGTGCCCGGGTGCTGATCCTCGACGAGCCGACCGCGGCCCTGGGCGTCAAGCAGTCCGGTGTGGTGCTCAAGTACACCGCCGCGGCGCGCGACGCCGGGCTCGGCGTCGTCTTCATCACCCACAACCCGCACCACGCCTACCTGGTGGGCGACCACTTCATCATCCTCAAGCTCGGTCGCCGGGTGCTGGACAAGAAGCGCTCGGAGGTCACGCTCGAGGAGCTCACCGCCGAGATGGCCGGTGGCCAGGAGCTCGCCGAGCTCTCGCACGAGCTGAAGCGCTGACACGAGGACTCCCTGCCCCCACCGTGGGAGGACCCCGTCCTCCCCACCCTTCGCGAGTTCGGGGCGGGAACCGGGACGGGTCCCGCCGCGAAGCTCGCGAGTGGCGGGGGCAGGGGGTCCTCCTTCAGGTCAGCGGCACCCCGACCCGGGACAGGTCGTCGGCGAGGTGCGCGGTGTCGTTGAACCGGCGGAGGGTCCAGCGCTCCCCGGCCAGGACCACCTGGGACAGCGATGCGTTGCGACCGCTCAGGAAGCCGAACGGCGGCGAGCCGGTGGCCAGGGCGAGGGCCTGGGCGATGACCCCGCCGTGCGTGAAGACGGCGACCCGCTCGCCCGGGTGCGCGGCCGCGATCCGCTGCAGCGATCCCCGCACCCGGGCGGCGAGGGCCGCAGCGGGCTCCGCGCCCGGGATGAGGTCCCACCGCTGCTCGGCCACGACCCGCGCGGCCAGCGGGTCCCCCTGAGCCAGGCGCTGGAGGACCAGCCCGTCCTCCCACTCGCCGAGGTGGAGCTCCCGCAGGTCCCGCTCGACCCGCGGCTGGAGGCCGGTGGCGTCGAGCAGCGGCTGCGCGGTCTCGACCGTGCGGCGCAGCGTCGTCACGTAGACGGCGTGCAGGCCGGCGTCGCGCAGTCGCCGTCCCACCGCCTCCGCCTGCACGCGCCCGAGCGGCGACAGCGGCGGGTCGCCCTGGCCGTCCTCGAGCACGGGATGGGGGTGCTCCGGGTCGGCGGGGACGACCTCGCCGTGCCGGACGAGGAGCACGTCGGTGACGGCGTCGCGGTGCTCGGGGGGCACCGGGTCATCCTGCCCGGATCGCCGGACCGGCGCCCCTGGATTCCCTGACACCGGCCGACACGGCGCCCGCCGTCGTCCTGTCCGGCGATCATGGAACTGGCAGGGCGACACGCCGCGGTCGGCCCGCGTGTCGCCACCGGGAGCCCATGATCGCCGCGCCGACCGGCGCCGGGATCCCGACGACGGTGGAGCTCCCGGCCGGGTCAGGTGGGGGACGGGCCGCTGGAGTGGCGCTGGGCCTGGGCGGACAGCTCCGCCTCGAGCGTCCCGGCCGGCCAGTTCCCGGCCAGGGCCCGCTCGACCAGCTCGGCCTGGGTCTCCGGGGCCAGTCCGCCGACCGGCTGGTCGCGGTCGAGGTTGGTCGGGAAGGCGTACCCCTCCGCCGAGGCGGCGAGGACGGTGCGCAGCGTGCGCTCGTCGACGCCGGCGGCCCGCTGCGCGAGCAGCACCGGGTAGAGGGCCCGGCACATCGCCGTCCGGTCGACGGTCTCCATCGCCCGGCCGAAGGCGGAGGAGACCTGCAGCAGGTTGGCCATGCGCCGGACGCCGGACGACCGGTTGGTGCCGGCGCCGTGGAACAGGGCCGGGTTGAAGAAGGCGGCGTCGCCCGTGCGCAGCGGCAGCTGGACGAAGTGCTCGTCGAAGTAGGCGGTGAACTCCGGCCGGTGGAAGGCGACGTAGCCGGGGGCGTACTTCTGCGAGTGCGGCAGGTACATCGTCGGCCCGGTCTCCACCGGCATGTCGCAGTGGGCCACCGCGCCCTGCAGGGTCATGACGGGGGAGAGCCGGTGCACGTGGGCCGGGTAGGCCAGGGCCTGCTCCTCGGACATGAAGCCGAGGTGGTAGTCGCGGTGGGCGACCTGGGCCTGGCCGCCGGGGTTGACCACGTTGACCTGGCTGGTGAGCTGGTAGCCGCGGCCCAGCCACGCCTCGGAGACCAGCGCGATCACGTCGTTGGCGTAGTAGGCGGCGAAGGCCTCCGGGTCCCGGACGGCGAACTTGTCCAGCGCGCCCCACACCCGGTCGTTCGCGCCGGGCTTGGCGAAGTGGTCCCCGGCCGTCACACCGGCGGCCTTCTGCTCGGCGATCAGCGCCTCGAAGACGGCCGTGGCCCGGTCGACGACCCCGGTGTCGGGGAAGGCGCCGGCGAAGACGACGATCCCCGGCCCGTCGGCGAGCGCGCGGGCCAGCTCTGCCTGCACGTCCCGGCGCCCCTCGGGGGTGGCGACGGAGTCGCGCAGCCGCGAGCCGTAGACCAGGACGTTCTCCCGCACCTCGTCGGCGTACGGGTAGGCGGCGAGGTCGGTGGTCGTCTCGACGACCGCGCGGAAGTCCTCCAGGCGGCAGTCGTCCGCGGTGAACCAGCCGGGGGTGGTCCGGGCGGTGACGGGTGCGGTCATGGCCTCGTCCTGTCTGTGCGGGGTGGAGTGCCGTCGAGCCTGCCGGGCCGGTGCGGGGCCGACAAGGCCGCCGATCCCTCAAGAACCCGTCATCGCAACGGGCTCAGAACTCCTCCCAGACGTCGGGGTACTGGCCGTTGACGCGGGTGCCGTCGGCGAGCGTGGCGATGCCGGCCAGGTCCTCGTCGGTCAGCCCGAAGTCGAAGACGTCGAGGTTCTCGACCAGCCGGCCGCGGGACGACGCCTTCGGGAAGGTCACCAGCCGCTGCTGCACGTGCCACCGCAGGACCACCTGCGCCGGCGTCCGGCCGTGCCGCTCGCCGATCTCGGCCAGCACCGGCTGCCGCAGCAGCTCCCCGCCGTTGGCCAGCGGCGACCACGACTCGGTGACGATCCCGCGGCGGGCGTCGTCGGCACGCTGCTCGAGCTGCGGGTCGCGCGGGTGGCACTCGATCTGGTTGACCGCCGGCACCGTCGAGGAGGCGGCGGCGAGCCGGTCGAGGTGCTCGGGCAGGAAGTTGGAGACGCCGATGGCGCGGGTGAGCCCCTCCGCGAGGAGCTCCTCCATCGCCAGCCACGACTCGACGTAGCGGTCGAGCCGGGGGAGCGGCCAGTGGATGAGGTAGAGGTCCACGTACTCCAGTCCGAGCCGGTCGAGGCTGGCCCGCAGTGCCTGCTTCGCCGAGCCGAACCCCTGCTCCCTGCCGCGCAGCTTGGTGGAGACGAACACCTCCTCGCGCGGGAGTCCCGAGTCGGCGACGGCCTGCCCGACACCGCGCTCGTTCTCGTAGCTGGCGGCGGTGTCGACGAACCGGTAGCCGACCTCGAGCGCCTCGCGGACGATCCGCCGCGTCTCCTCGTCGGGGAGCCGGGCGGTGCCCAGCCCGAGCTGGGGGATCGCGACACCGTGGGCGAGCTGGACGTCCGGGACCGTGGTCATCCCGCCAGCCTCGTGAGCCCGCGGGTACCCGGCAACCTCGGCGATCCCTCAGGGACCCCTCAGACTGGTCCCGTGCCGCACCCCTACCCGATCCGCGAGATCGCCCGCCAGGCCGGCCTGTCCGAGGCGACCGTCGACCGCGTCCTCAACCGACGCGGCGGGGTCCGCGCCAGCACCGTGCACGAGGTGCACCGCGCCATCGCGGATCTGGACCGTCAGCGCTCGCAGGTGCGGCTGACCGGGCGGACGTTCTTCCTCGACCTGGTGGTCGACGCGCCCGACCGCTTCTCCTCCGCGGTGCGCGCGGCCCTGGAGTCCCAGCTGCCGCTGGTCCGGCCGGCGACGTTCCGGGCGCGGTTCCACCTCGCCGAGGCCCCTCCGGTGGCCGAGCTGGCGGCCACCCTCGACGGCATCGCCCGGCGCGGGTCGCAGGGCGTCGTGCTCAAGGCCCCCGACCACCCGCTGGTCGTCGCCGCGGTGGAGCGGCTGGCCGAGGCCGGGATCCCCGTCATCACGCTCGTGACCGACCTGCCGACCAGCCGCCGGGTCGCCTACGTCGGCCTGGACAACCGGGCGGCCGGGGCGACCGCGGCCTACCTGCTCGACCAGTGGCTGCCGGAGGAGGCCGCCGTCCTCGTGACCCGGGGGACCGGCACCTTCCGCGGCGAGGACGACCGGGAGATGGGCTTCCGGGCGACCACGCGCGCGCTGCGCCCGGCCCGGCGGCAGGTCGACCTGGCCGACCCGAGCGGGGACGACGAGGTGCTGCGGGGCCTCGTCCGCGACGCGCTGGCCGACGAGCCGGCCATCGCCGCCGTGTACTCGCTGTACGCCGTGGGTGGGAACGCGGCGACCGTGGCCGCCTTCGCCGACGCCGGACGGACCTGCCGCGCGTTCGTCGCCCACGACCTCGACACCGAGAACCTGGCGCTGCTCCGGGAGGGGCGGCTGTCCGCCGTGCTGCACCACGACCTCGCGCTTGACCTGCGCCGCGCCTGCCACGTGGTCATGCAGGCCCACGGCGCGCTCCCCGGCACCCCGCGCTCCTGGCACTCGGGCGTCCAGGTGGTGACGCCGCACAACATCCCGGTCGAGGTCGGTGTCGGCGCGGGAACCCGTTGAGGGGTTCTTGAGGGGTCCTCGCCGTTGACCCGGCTGTGGTCCGGAGCACAGCCTCGACACGGACCTGCGCTCGGCGGGCCGGACGGGACCGAGGAGGAGTCGTGGCGCTGGACGTCGGGGTCATCGGGGTCGGTACGATCGGCCAGGAGCACGTCCGCCGGTTGGACGGCGGCCCCGGGGGCAGCCGGGTGGTCGCGGTGGCCGACGCCGACACCGAGCGCGCCGCGACCGTGGCCGGGCAGCTGCCCGCCGCGAAGGTCCTGCCCAGCGGTGAGGAGCTGATCGCGTCGGACGCGGTGGACGCCGTCGTCGTCACCTCCTGGGGGGCGACGCACGAGCCGTACGTGCTGGCGTGCATCGCCGCGGGCAAGCCGGTGTTCTGCGAGAAGCCGCTGGCCACGACGCAGGAGGCCTGCCGACGTGTCGTCGAGGCGGAGGTCGCAGCCGGTCGGCGGCTGGTGCAGGTGGGCTTCAACCGCCGCTACGACCCCGCGCACCGGGCTCTCAAGCAGGCCGTGGACGACGGCGCCGTCGGCGCCCCGCTGCTCGTGCACTGCGCGCACCGCAACGCCTCGGTGCCGCCGCACTACACCCGGGACATGTCCATCGCCGACACCGCGATCCACGAGATCGACGAGTTGCGCTGGCTGTTGGGCCAGGAGGTCACCGCCGTCCAGGTGTTCACCCCGCGCAGGAGCAGCCGCGGCGGTGAGCTGCAGGACCCGCTGCTGTTGCTCCTCGAGATGGCCGACGGCGTGCTCGTCGACGTCGAGGTGTCGGTCAACGTCCACTACGGCTACGAGATCCGCTGCGAGGTGTCCGGCGAGACCGGCACCGTCGAGCTGGCCGAACCGGCCCCGGTGCGCCTCCGCCGCGAGGGCGCCGTCGCCGGCCTCGTCCCCGCCGACTGGCGGGAGCGGTTCGCGCTCTCCTACGACGTCGAGCTGCGCGAGTGGGTCGACGCCGTCGCCGCCGGGCGGCCGCCGCAGGGCCCCAGCGCCTGGGACGGCCACGTCGCGCAGGTCGTCTCCGACGCGGCGCTGCACTCCCTGCACTCCGGCGGACGGGTGTCCGTCGAGCTCCCCGAGCAGCCGGGGCCGTACCGGTGACGACGGACCCGGTCGGGCCCCTGCGGATCGGGGTCCTGGGGGCCGCCCGCATCGCCGAGCGGGCCATCGCCGTCCCCGCACGGGACACCGGCAGCCGGCTGGTCGCGCTCGCCGCGCGGGACCCGGCCCGGGCCGAGAGCTTCGCCCGCACGCACGGCGTCGAGCGCGTGCTGGCCTCCTACGCGGACGTCGTCGCCGACCCCGAGGTGGAGGTCGTCTACAACCCGCTGCCCAACGCGCTGCACGGTCCGTGGAACCTGGCCACCGTCGCGGCCGGCAAGCACGTGCTGTCCGAGAAGCCGTTCGCCTCGAACGCCGCGGAGGCCGCCGAGGTCCGCGACGCCGCACGGAGCGCAGGCGTCACGGTGATGGAGGGCTTCCACCACCTGTACCACCCGGTCATGCGCCGCGTGCTGGATCTGGTGGACTCCGGCGAGCTCGGCGACGTCGTCCACGTCGAGGCCACCATCGCCATGCTCCCGCCCGACGCAGGTGACCCGCGCTGGTCGCTCGACCTCTCCGGCGGGGCGCTCATGGACCTCGGCTGCTACGGGCTGCACGCGCTGCGCACCCTGGCGCCGTGGAGCGGTGGGGAGCCGGAGCCGGTCACCGCCCGGGCCGGGGAGCGCGCGGGATCCCCGGGCGTCGACGAGTGGCTGGACGCCGAGCTGCACTTCCCGTCCGGGGCCACGGCCACGGTGCGTTGCAGCATGGTGCACCCGGACAGGGACTTCTCCCTGCGGATCGTGGGCACGCGCGGCGAGGCCACGGCGCCGGCGTTCGTCGAGCCGAACCGGGACGACCGCGTGCTCGTGCGCAGCCGGGCCGGCGAGCGGACCGAGCACCTCGGCACCCGGACGTCGTACACCTACCAGCTGGAGGCGTTGATCGAGGCACTGCGGCACGGGTCCCCGGTCCCCACCGGCCCGGACGACGCGGTCGCGACCATGACACTGATCGACCGGTGCTACCGGCTCGCCGGGCTGCCGCCCCGGCCGCGGGCGGCGGCCGAACCGCACGGGACCGGGGCCTGACCCGTCGTCACGTCTTCCCGGCCGCGGCGCGCAGGTTCTCGGCGGCGAGGGCGAGGCCCCCG